>JAHDFR010000149.1:4073-10130 GCA_020628065.1 Acidimicrobiales bacterium | reverse complement strand
TGGGTCTACAGCTTGGGGTGGCTCGCCTTCCAATGGCCGGGATCACTTGTGTGGGGGCGACTCTGGTGGCGCTGTTCGTCTGGCGACTCACGGCTGAGCCGTTGTCCACGTTGGAGCAGGTCGCGTTCTTCGTTCCGCTGGGCGGCCTGATCCTCACCATTGTCCATGGATTCACCGACAGCGCCTCTCGTCGAGGTATCGGCATTGTTTCCGATCTGGCCGGATTCTGGCCTCGAACATTCCATCCACTAACCCCTCGGCCGTACTCCGGTATAGCGGTCCGACGTTTGGAAGAGTTCCTGAGACAGTCGCCCGGGCCGATGGTGATTGCCGCTCACAGCCAGGGAACGGTGCTTTCCACTCTTGCTCTCAGCCACATGAGTCGAGAGCACACCGACCGGATTGCACTCATCACCTACGGCAGTCCGCTGGGCGGGCTTTATCCGACCGTGTTTCCCGCTCAGTTCGTCACCGACGAGTGGATCAAGTCGGTTAACCGCAAATTGGACGAGCGTTGGATCAATCTCGGCCGCCACACCGATCCGATCGCCCAACCAATCGCCGCCCTCGAACAAGATGCGGTCAGCAACAGTGCAGACGATGGAGAGGCCGTCCCCTCGGCCAAGGCAATGGGCAACCGGTTCTTCTCCGATGCACCTACCCGCCCGTCGCTCCACTCGGACTACGAGCGGGAAATGACGTTCCGGGACAGTGAGCAGACGTTGGCCAACATCTTGAGACCGACGTCTACCGGCGAAAAGAGAGACGTCGCAGTTTCCGCCGAATGATGACAAGCGGGCGACTTCGACACCGGCAAAAGCCCGCAGATTTTCCTCAAACAAGAATCGATCTTGCGCCTTTAAGCAGATAGTAGGCACAGATTTGAGCCGCTGTTTTCCTGCTGGTCAACATTCGGAAACCTCTGAGAAACAACGATCTACGACACTGGGGATCAATCAATCACAACAGTGTTAGCTGCGTCACATCGGCGTTGCCGGAAGGTACCCGCCGCATAGGATTAAGCAAGGTCCACGACCCCTGGAAAAGCGCGGCATGTGGACCACTACCAGGGCGACAAACCACCGCTACCGACATCTGAGGCCTCTCAGGTGCTCTTTTAGGCGCGTCGCTTTCCGCCAAACCCGTATTCCAATTCGGGAGGAAGTTAGCCATGAGCGTTCACGACTACAACGGTGCAAGCGAGTTACTTGGACCTCTTCAACCCAATAAAGGGTCGGTGGAATACCGCCCTCTGCTACAGGGACGAGATCGCCTGTACGTCCGCCTTCTCACCGTTGCCTTCGTTGCGTCAAGTCTGTCGTTCATCGCCTATCTGGCGTGGCCAGGCCATGTCCCCGACCTGAGTGGCCGTGGGCTCGGCTACTCGATGATGGCGGTGGCCGGGATCATCCTCATCGTCACTCTGCAGATCATCCAGCTCATCGGAACCAGCACCACACTCAACTTCGCGCTGCGGGGCAAGCTCCCAGTTCCGATGGAACCCGAGCCCGGGCTGCGCATCGCCATGCTCACCACCATCGTGCCCAGCAAGGAGCCGTGGGAACAGGCTCGGGACACGATGCTGATGTTTCAACAGCAGCACGTTCCAGAAGGAACGGTGGTGGACGCCTGGATCCTGGATGAGGGCGACGATCCCAACATCAAAGCCGACTGTGAACGACTCGGCTTCTATCACTTCTCCCGCAAATCGGTTGAACGGTGGAATCGAAAGCGAGGACCGTACCGGGCCAAAACCAAACACGGCAATCACAACGCCTGGCGGGACATGTTCGAGGACCAGTACGACATCGTTACTCAGATGGACCCGGATCACCGCCCGCTCGAAACTCGGGACTTCCTGGAACGACTCACCGGCTACTTTTCAGACCCTGACGTGGCCTTCGTAGTCGCCCCGCAGGTGTACGGCAACGCCGAAGAAGGTTTGGTGGCCAAAGGCGCAGCCGAGCTGGCCTACCTCTTCCACGGTGTCATCCAACCGGGAGCCAACGGCATGGACGCACCACTGCTCATCGGCACCAACCACGCATTCCGACCGAAAGCATGGCGTCAGCTTGGCGGCTACCAGGACTGCATCATCGAGGATCACCTGACAGCAATGCAGGTGCCGACCGCCATCAACCCGGAGACCGGCAACCGATGGAAGGGCGTCTACACACCCGACATCCTGACCGCAGGGGAAGGCCCGAACACCTGGACCGACTTCTTTTCCCAGCAGAAGCGTTGGGCCTACGGCATCTTCGAGATCTTCACCGGCAAAACACCGAAGATGTGGCGCCAACTCTCCTGGTCCCAACGCATCTCGTTCGCCAGCATGCAGTTCCACTACCCATCCGTGGGGCTCACGTGGCTGGCCGGCAACGTGGTTTCCGCCTTCTATCTCATCGCCGGGGTTACCTCAATACGGCTGAATATGGCCGTATGGTCAACGCTGTTTGTCACCACCAACTTCTTGGGTCTGTTCGTCTTCTTCTGGCTGCGACGGTTCAACCTGGTGGAACACGAGCGTAAGTCCCTGGGACTGGCCGGCATGTTGTTGAATCTTGTCACCACGCCTATCTATCTCGGAGCCGGATTTCAGCAGTTGGCCGGGCGACCGCTGACTTTCAAGGTCACGGCTAAAGGCCGCCTGGCCAGTGGAGACACCCTCGGAACGTTTCGGCTGCATCTGTGGTGGGCAGCCTTTGCCGCCGCCACGATGATGGCGGGCCTGGTACAGGGCCACCTGTTCCCAGTTTTGTATGTGTGGATGGCGATGACCCTTATCATCGCCCTCAGCCCGGTGGCGTTGTGGGCCTTGAACGGACGCACTTCACCGCTCACGGCCGTCACCCCCGACACTGCCGTGCCCGCGCTGGAAACCGCCGGTGTACCGGACAACATCATTGACCTGATCCAGGAGAGTTCACCTCGGCCCGTAGCTGCAGGCCACTTGGCCGAGGAAGAGATGACGGTCGCCGGCTAACCCGGGAGTCGGCGAGTGGCCGGCGTGGTCACTCCCCACCAAACCATCAAAATCGAATAGCCTTCGGGGCCGGCCCCCTGCTTGATTTGCTCCCAGCGGGGGTGTCATACATCCTCTTCAGTGCAACTCCTGTACACCGAGCCGGCCCGAAGGATCACGACATGAAATTTCACATCGCCGTGAACATGGAACGCATCTCGTCCGACACCGATATGGCAGCGGTTCGGGATCACACCCTGACCATGGTGCAGATGGCCGACGCCGCCAACTTTGAGGTGGCCTGGGCGGCCGAACACCACGCCCTGGAAATGACCATCGCCCCAAATCCGTTCCAGCTCATGACCTGGTGGGCCGACCACACCGACAACATCCGCCTCGGTTGTGGCGTGGCCAACACCGCCTACTGGCATCCCATCAACCTGGCCGGAGAAGCGGCCATGACCGACCTGCTGTCTGACGGGCGCCTGGAAATGGGGGTGGGGTCCGGCGCATACCAACGGGAGTTCGATCGGATGAAACCCGGTCTGCAACAGCCCGACAGCTACAAGTACATGAATGAGATGCTGCCCCTGCTGCGGGAGTTGTGGCGGGGCGACGTGGCTCACGACGGCGAGTACTGGCAGTTCCCCACCGCCACGTCGTGCCCCAAACCGGTGCAGGACCCGGTTCCCATGTGGGTGGCGGCCCGGGCCCCGGTGACCTTCGACTACGGAGTGGCCAACGACTGCAACGTGTTGAGCTGGCCTCTCACCCACCCGTTCTCCGAGGTGAAGGAGTACCGTCAGCGCCTTGACAACGCCATCGCCGCCAACAACGGCACGTTCAACGGCCGGTGGGCGGTGATGCGGCACTCCGCCGTCTATGACAACGAGGAGGATCGGGCTTCGGCCATCGCCGCCATCCGCCACATTCTCGGTCTGTTCGGCAACCTGATGATGCAAAAGGGCGACGTCGTCGACGGCTTCCCCGAGCACATCGGGCCGGAGGAGATGGAAGGCAACTGGCGTTACGAGCCCGACATGCTGGAGACCAACCTGATGTTCGGCTCCCCCGACGAGGTCATCACCAAATTGAAGGCCTACGAGGAGCTGGGTATCGACGCGTTCATCTACTACGCCTCGATGGGTCTTGGTCATGAACAACAGCGACGGTCGCTGCAACTGTTCATCGATCAGGTCATGCCCGAGTTCACCTAGTGGCACAGGACAACAACGGCCGACCCGCAAGCGGGCGAACCGATGACGGCACCGCCTTTGATGTGCACGGCCCGACTGCCGTCCCCGATGGGGGCCCACCCGTTGTTCTGATTCACGGGTTGGGGCTGAGCCGTTCCCTGTGGGACGACCACCTTGGCTTCTTCACCGACCGCTATCAAACCATCACCTACGACCTGTACGGCCACGGCGACAGCCATCCGGTGCCCGACGCCATGCGGCCGGCTTCCCTGGCGGTCTACGCCACCCAGCTGGCACGGCTGTTGGACGAACTCGACATCCAACGGGCCCACGTGGTCGGGTTCTCCATCGGCGGGATGATCAACCGGCGCTTCGCCCTCGACCATGGCGACCGGGTGGAATCGCTGGTCATCATGTCGTCACCTCACGACCGGGGCGACGAAGGTCAACAGGCGGTGGAGGATCGGGCGGCTTCAGTTCGGGAACAGGGGGCGATGTCAACCATGGACGCCGCCCTGGTCCGCTGGTTCACACCGGGCCATTTGTCCAATCACCCCGAGCACGAAGAAGCGGTCCGGGCCTGGCGCATGGCCGCCGACCCGGAGAGCTACGCACAGGCAACGTGGGTACTGGCCAACGGTGTTCGGGAGCTAATCGACCCGGGCCGTCAACCGTCGGCACCGACGTTTGTACTCACCGGAGCCAACGACACCGGGAGCACCGCAGCCATGAGCGAAGCCATTGCCGCCGCCATTGACGGAGCCACCCAGGTCATCGTCGACGGCTACCAGCACCTCGGCCTGATGGAATCACCACAGGCCTTTTCCGCCCCGGTGCGGGACTTTCTCGACGCCGTTGAACGGAGCCCTACGTGAACGAGATGTCGGGCGGCCAAGCCGTCGTAGAGGCCTTGAAAGCTGAGGAAGTCAGGCATGTCTTCGGACTGATCGGCTCGGCCACCATGGAATTGTTCGACGCACTGTACGACGCCGAGGACATCCGTTTCATCGGCGTGCACGACGAACGAACAGGCACCCACATGGCCGACGGTTACGCCCGGGCCTCGGGCCAGGCCGGGGTCATGATCGCCGGACAGAACGGCCCCGGCGCCGCCAACCTCATCACCGGGCTGGCTCAGGCTAAAGCCGCCTACTCGCCGGTTATCACGCTGGCCGGAGCTTTGGCCTCAGGCCACGTGTATCGCGACGCCTTCCAGGAAATCGACCAGCAGGCGCTGTTCGCGCCGGCAACCAAGAAGGTGTGGACCGCTCCATCGGTCGACCGGGTGCCGGAACTCGTTCGAGAGGCGTTCCGGGTGGCTTTGTCACATCGTCGTGGCCCGGTGCAGCTCAACCTGCCTCGTGACGTGCTGGCCGCCCAGCACACGTTTGATGCCATGCAGGCTCCGGTCAACTACCGCAACCAGAGCATGCCCGGCCCGGACACTTTTTTGATCGGCCATGCCGCCGACCTCCTGGCTATGGCCGCACGGCCGGTCATCGTAGTCGGCGGCGGTATCAAGAACAGCGCCGCCGAGAGCGAGGGAACCTCAGCCGAGGCGGCAATGGCTTTGGCGGCAACGGTGAACTGCCCGATCGTGACCTCACCCGGCCACGGCGACGCCATCCCTCACAGATTCCGACTCAACGGCGGCCAGATGGGACCCAGGGGTAACGTGGTGGCGTCACGAGCCGTCCAACAAGCCGACGTGATCTTGGCTCTCGGCACCCGGTTGGGTTTCAACTCCACCTTCTACTCCTACGACAACGTCAACCCCGAGGCCAAAATCATCCACGTCGAGTTGGAGCCCACCGCCATCGGCCGCTTCTTCCCGGTCGAGGTGGGTATCTGGTCCGATGCGGTCGAGGCCGCCCGGGCGTTGGTCGAGGCCGTTCCGGT
>JAHDFR010000149.1:0-3973 GCA_020628065.1 Acidimicrobiales bacterium | reverse complement strand
CTGTGCCTGCAGGCCCACGACGGCCTCGACTACCACACCCCCGGCAGCCTGTTCACGCCGCTGGACTTCGGGCTGGTCGGGTTCTCCTTCGCCGCCGGCCTGGGGGCCAAGCTGGCTCGGCCCGATCGGCCGGTCATCAGCCTGATGGGCGACGGTGGATTTGGCATGACCACATCCGAGCTGTCCACCGCGGTGGACAACAACATCAACACGGTCACCATCGTGTTGAACAACAAGTGCTGGGGAGCGGAGAAGGCCTACCAGCGGGACTTCTTCGACGGTCGCTACATCGGAGCCGACGTGTCCAGCCCGCCGTTTGACAAACTGGCCGAGCTGTACGGAGCCAAGGGTTTCCGGGCCGATCGACTGGCCGACGTGGCCGGTGCGGTGGAGGCCGCTCTGGCCTGTGATGCCCCGGCCGTGGTCGACGTGGCTGTTGACCCCGACGCCCTCTACAGCTTCCGCCGAGACAGCTTCAAACACCGGGGCGGCTAGCCTCAGGGCGCTTCGCCCAATCACCGGCCACAGAACTACCTGTCACGCCGTAAAAAAATGACGTTAGCCTGAGCTGACGTATTGCCGGAGAATCGCCGGGATACGCAACCGCCGCTACCCGTCGGTGAGCGACCGCAATCTCACCGACAGAAAGAACAACACCAATGTCCTCCACCAGCTTGACGCGCCCCGTCTTCCACCGAGCCATTCGTTTAGCCACCGCCGTCGGCCTGGCCGCCACAACCACCACCGTGGTGCTGGCCTCTCCAAGCGCCGCCGATCACACCCACTCTAAGCAGACCGGCAACGGCGCCTGCGTGCTGCTGGCCAAGAACGGCAACGAAAATATGGTGACCCTTCCGTACGCAACTGACCAACAGGTCGAGGCCGTCCGAGCACACCCGATTCATCTCAACGTCCATCTGGGCCAACCAGGCTCCGATGGCTCTATTGGGGTTTACAACTCACCCGGCGATCCGTGTGCCGCCAACGGAGACTACGTGAATCTCAAGAAGGGCTAAACCGGCATCTATCGAGATCCTTGGCGGATCCGCTTGCGAGCATCCGCCGGGGTCTCGGCGGCATCGGCCCGCTCCAGCGCATCCTTTCGGATCAGCTTGACCGGCACACCAACCGAATCTCCGGGAGGCAGAAGGTCGGGCGTGTACAACGCCACCTTTTGTTTGTCGGCGATACGGCCGCCGTCGAAGTCAAGTTCTCGTCGGTTGGTGCCTTTCGTCGGCTCCACCGTCTTACCGTCGACGAACTCCAGGTCCCACCACCACTTCTTGATGGCGTTGATGGACCCCCGTCCCACCTTGTCGTCAAGGGAGGCAATCCATGACCGGGTGAACGGCAGGTGGATGGCCGACCACAGGAAGGCCCGTTCGGCCAGCACCCCTTCCATGTTGTAGGGGCAGGTCTTCATGCACCGCCCGCAGGCCGAGCCTTTCAGGTTCCCCAGCCGGTACTTGGTGCACTTCTCAACATCGGGCTTCCAGGTCTCGTACCCGTTGAACATGATCTTGTCGCCGAACGGAATGGCCCCACACGGGCACTCCCGAGCACACTTGGTGCACTTGTTGCAGAAGTCCTGGAGGCCGAAGTCGATGTGGCGATCAGCCGTCAGCGGCAGATCGGTGGTGAGCACCACCGACTTGAATCGGGGGCCGACAAACGGGTTGAGCACCAGTTCACCAATGCGGCTCATCTCCCCCAGCCCGGCCTGCAGCACCAGCGGAATGTGCAACACGTCGGACAGGCTGTTGGTTTGGCTGGCCGCCCCGTATCCGAGCGAACGAACGTGGGAGGCCATGATCCCGGCAATCTGCGCTCCCCGCATGTAGGCCCGCATTGATTGAGCCCCGGAGATCCAGTCGTCGCCGCTGGCGCCCTCCATGGTTTCGTACCCTTGGTCCAACAGGATGACCACGGCGTTGCGGTGGTACGGCTCTATCGGTGTACCGTCGCCCCGGTGGGAGTACCAGGCGTAGTCCGGGATCTTGCACACGCCGACCATGTCGCCGCCCAAGTGGTAGGCCAGCGCTTTGATGGCCTCGGCGTTGGCATCGGGATCGTCGGTGTCGGGAGCGATCTCCGACGCCACATCACCGTTCTGGTAGGGAACCATGGCTCGGATCTGGCGAACGTACGACTGGGCCGACGGTGTCTTGTAGGCGAAGACCTTGACGTCTTTTTGGAACTTGGGTCCCATGTCGCCGTTGGCCGCCCGGGGGAATCCACCGGCTCGAACCGGTACCCGTTCAACCTCGTCTTCGATGATCAGGGTGGTAGGTTCGTCAACCCGACGGATCCGTTCCATTGGGTAACGGCCCATGTGCAGCGGGCGATGGTCACCGTTCAGTCGACCGAATCCGGCCCGGGTTCCACCCCAGCCCAGCATCCAGCGGGGGTCCAGCCGGGATGCCAAACCTCGCCGAGCGAGCGGCTGGTCGACCGCCATCTCCATCGAGGTGGTGATGGCGGCGACGGAGAACCCGCCGGCCAGGAACGGGGCCCGCAACTCCCGGCCTTTGACGTCAACCAGCCCGGCGTGTGTGGCCAGGCAGTTGAGGTCAACATCGGTTTCGGTGGCCGTGTGGGCGGTGGCGGCGAACCCGATGGTTCGCAGATAGGCGGCGGTGATAACCGCCAGCTCGGCTGCTCGCAGGTCGGCGTTGACTTGGCGGGTGCCGTCGATCCACCGGTCACCCGGTTGGGGGCTGGAGAACTGGCGACTGTGAGCGATAAGGACAACCACTGCGAAGCGATGATCGTCTTCAGCGCCCGATCCGTCGGCCAGCCAGGCTTCGGCCGGAACGGCGGCGCAGCCGACCATGTCGGCATCCAGGAAGTACAGCCCGGCTTTGACGTTTTGGGATCGCTCGACCGGGTCGTCGGGCACGGGGGCGGTGGGGGCGACGTCACCGGCTCGCTGACTGTCGAGCAGGTCGAGGTAGAAGCTGTAGGCATCCACCGCGCTCTGATCCCCGGCCGGGCGCCGTTCCTGAGGGCGGCGCACCCCGGACAGTGACGGCACGGCGTTCGTTCGAGGGAGACGCTCCAGCGGGTATGGGCCGAGATGCACCGGACGTTTGCGATTGGAGAACAGCTTCATGAGCTGACGTTCATAAGCGGGTCGATTCGAGGGATTTAGAAGACGGTGTAGCCACCGTCGACGCAGACTTCCTGTCCAGTGTGGTACGTCTGGGTCGGGTCGGCCAGAAAGGCTCCGACCTCACGGAACTCTGTAGGGTCGGCCCAGCGCCGTACCGGTGTGCGCTTCACGGTGGCTTCCCGGAACACATCCGACTGGTAGCCGCCGCTGGCCAGGTCGGTGATCGTCCAGCCAGGAAGCAGCGAGTTGACCCGGATCTGGTAGCGGGCCAATCCGACGGCCAGCGCCCGCACCAAACCGTTGAGCGCTGTTTTGGCTGTGCCGTACGCCTCGTTGCCGGCCGCACCGTGTATGGCCGAGGTGGACGAGACCGCCACCAGGCTGCCGCCTTCTCCCTGTTCGACCAGGACCTTTGCCGCTTCCCGCAAGCTGAGGAAGACGCCGTCGAGGTTGGTGGCCATGACGGTACGCCACTCCTCCAGCGGCAACTCCAGGAATGGTGTGCCGGTGCTGCCTCGACCGGCGTTGGCGAACAGCCCGTCCAGTCGACCGTAGGCCTCAACCGACCGGCGGGTGGTTTCGATCACCTGCTGTTCGTCGCTCACGTCGCATACCAGTGCGGTGGCCTGCCCGCCCAGTTCTTCCAGGCGGGCGACGGCGTCAACGTTTTTGGTTTCGTTGCGGCCCCAGATCACCACCGACCCACCGGCCATGACAATGCCTTCGGCCATGCCTAGGCCGATGCCACCGTTGCCTCCGGTTACAACAAAAACCTTGCCCGACAGATCGATCATCAAGCCCCCTTCCTGGCAGCCGATCGGCCGCTCACCTACCTGCTTGCCGCAATCCTAGGGCAGCAAG
>JAHDFR010000378.1 GCA_020628065.1 Acidimicrobiales bacterium | reverse complement strand
TAACCGCAACACTCACAATAGCAGACGCGCACCACACTTCCAAACATATGTTCGAGTATTTGGACCACCGGCTACGGCTTGACCACCACTCGACCTTTGACTTTGCCGGCCAGAATCTCAGGAGCAAGGTCGACCACACCGGCCAGATCCACTTCAGAGGTCATGGACTCCAGCTTGTCGGCAACCGCCTGATCCGCCAGGACATCGGCGATTCGGCCCCACACCTTCTGTCGATCCTCAGTAGGACACATCACCGAGTCGATACCCAACAGGTTCACACCCCGAAGTAGGAACGGAATTACGGTGGTCGACAGACCGTTGCCTCCCGCCAGACCGCAGGCGGCCACGCTTCCCTTGTAAGCCATCTCGGCCAACACGTGAGCCAGGGTGTCGCCACCAACAGCATCAACGCATCCATTCCACCGCTCCGACAGCAGCGGCCGCGACGGGTTGTCGGAAAGCTCGGCCCGGTCGATCACTTCGGCCGCACCCAGGGCCGTCAGGTCACCGGCGTTCTCCATGCGTCCGGTGGAAGCCACCATGTGGTGACCGATCGCCCCACCCCACAACAGGGCGGAGGACCCGACCCCGCCGGAGGCTCCAGTCACCAGAATCTTGTGCTCGGCACCGGCCGCAACACCGTGGTCCTCCAGCGCCATGATGGCCTGCATGGCGGTGAACCCGGCGGTGCCGATAGCCATGGCCTGTCGAGTGGAGATGCCGTCGGCCAAATTGACCAGCCAGTCGCCCTTCACCCGGGCTCGCTGGGCGTAACCGCCCCAGTGCATCTCACCGACCCGCCAGCCGGTCAACACCACGCGGTCGCCAACAGCGAAACCGGGGTTGTCGGAGGCGGCAACCGTGCCCGCCATATCGACCCCGGGCACATGGGGGTAGTTGCGCACCAGCCCACCGATGCCTTTGATGATCATGCCGTCTTTGTAGTTGAGCGACGAATACTCGACGTCGATGGTGACGTCACCCTCGGGAAGCTGATCGTCGGTCAGCTCAGTGACGGCGGACGTGACGGTCTTCTTCCCGTCGGCATCCTCATGGCGTTCAAGAACCAGCCCAGTGAAACTCATGAGCGCTTATCCTACGGGCCGCAACGGCACCCTGCCAGCGATGTTTCGTGACAGAGCGTGGCCTTACAGCCCCGAGAACATCTCGATAGGATCCCACAATGTCGGATCTGTTGGACTGGTATCTGGGCTTTCTCCCCAAGGTCATTGGCTTTCTGACAGTGCTCGGAATCGGCGGTGGCGTCAGTTACGTGATCTTCTGGGTGCTTCGCTTTATCGCTCGCAAAGCGGCAGGGGCAATGGCTCACCCAGACGCCCAGCGAATGGCCGCCTTCATCAAATGCGTCGGCAAGTGGGTGGTGGTGGGCAGCCTGGCAACGATCACCCTCAAACTGGCCGTGGGCGCACTTGGCATCGACTTCCTCAATGACCCGTTTGATGCGTAATCGCCTGGGTACCCAAGCTGATCATGGCGTTTGTGCTTCTGACCGTCCCAGCCATAGTCGTGGTGCCACTATGGCTGGTCGCCGTGCGCGGCACAAACCTGTGGGTCCGACTATTGGCTGCACTGGCAGCGATAGGCGTCGTCTGGATCTTCG
>JAHDFR010000377.1 GCA_020628065.1 Acidimicrobiales bacterium | reverse complement strand
AGTGACCACCGAGAATGTTTAGCCGTGCGTACAGGTCCATGCTTAACTCCCACTGTCGTCGGGTTGAGGGCGGCTTGGGGTCAGGCGAAAACCCATCATTGCACATGAGCCCGGTTCGCACCACGGGCGGGGGTGGACCAGGGTTCTTTCAATCGCGTTCGATCCTGTCGGTATGGTGGTTGTACCCTGCGGGGATGGTGAGGTGGACTATTGAAGGCGCAACGTGTTGATTTCGCTGCGGCGTTCGGCGGCCAACCGCCATCTGGCAATCGAAATTCAGGCTCCAAACGGTGGCGACTCAAAGTCGGCTGCTTCTGCTGATCATGAAGAGGGGCGGATTCATGCTCTTTGGCTGCGTGACGCCTGTACCTGTGAAAGCTGCCGTCGACCCAGCACAAATGAGCGATTGTTCGATGCTGCCAGCATGGGCCTGTCTTTGACCATTGTTTCCGTCCACCCGCTCCAGCCGGCTTCCCTGGACGACACCATCGAGATCTCGTTTTCCGACGGCCACAGTTCCAAATTCGGCGTGCGCCAGCTGCTGTCAGCTGCTGACTTCGCATCTTCCACCGGCCACCAGGTGGCCGAGACGCGAGTGTCGACGTCACCTATCTCCACGATGCCGGCCATCTCGGTTGATGCTCTGGACGACTCCCTCGATGCGATTCTCGACTCGGTGTGGTTCGATGGCGTGGTGCTCCTGAGAGGGGTCGAGCCAACCGAAGCCGGCCTGCTGGATGTGGCCAAGAGAATCGGTCCGGTAATGCACACCAATTACGGTCTTACCTGGTCGTTTGAATCCGAGGTGCCGCCGGAGGGCGGGCCGATGAGCCAGGTCGAGAGTAGGGATGCGCTGCGTATGCACGCTGACCTGCCGTACCGGGCGAATCCACCCGGAATCCAGCTCAACCTTGGTGTCTCGCCGGCTTCGAGCGGCGGGGCTTCGACGTTCGTCGACGCTTACGCCATGGCCGAGCGGTTGCGTCTAACCGATGCTCGATCGTGGGAACTGTTGACCACTGTGCCGTTCAGCTACCCGTACCGTGGACCTGGAGTGGATTTGGTCGGCGGCGGTCCGATGATAGGGCTGGATCACGTCGGACGTTACGGGGTCATGCGCCGCGCCCCCGACCTTGTCGGGTCCCCGAACGTTTCAGCCGAAGACACCCCCGATCTGTATCGGGCGGTGGCTCGTTGGCAGGACCTGGTGGACAAGCCGGCCAACCAACTTCGGGTGACGTTGGGTCGAGGCGACCTGGTGATCTTCGACAACCACCGGATGTTGCACGGCCGCACGGCGTTTCAGCTTGAACCGGGCGAGCGCCGTTGTTTGATGGGCTGTTACATCGACATGGACGAGTTCGACACCCGTCGAGCCGCCCTGGCCGCTGAAGGTCTATAACGCCGATGAAACTTGACCTTGACCACCTCCGAGTGGTCGTCACCGCTGCCGGTGCCGGGATCGGTCGGGCCACGGCCGAGCTGCTGGCTGACGCCGGTGCCCGAGTGTTCGTGTGCGACATTGATGCTGACTCGCTAGCCGCAGTGACCGGGCACGCAGGAATCGACGGGGTGATGGCCGACGTTGGCGACACCGCCTCGGTCGACGCCTTCATGGCCGCAGCCGTGGA
>JAHDFR010000148.1 GCA_020628065.1 Acidimicrobiales bacterium | reverse complement strand
CGGTGCAAGCCGACGACGCCATCCGCAATCCCGGCGATCCCGAGATCGGACCGAGGGAAGCTGAGGCCTGGTTCTTTCGACCGGCCCCCGATCGTCAGAACGTGGTGTTGGCGGCCACCATCAACGGTGAACCGGCAGGCATGATCACGGCCGGCACCGAATCCGACCCCGACGACGAACTTCAGGTGGCCAGCGTTGAAGCGATGGTCCTCCCCCACGCTCGACGACACGGTGTGGCCACCGCCCTCACCGATGCCGTCCTGCCGACCGTCAAAGACATGGGCCAAACCTCGGTAGTGGCCTACAGCTGCCAGGACCTGGAATCGGAAGCGGCCGAAGCGATCTGTCACCGCTACGGCATGAGTGCGCGGCAGGAGGAACGATGCTCCCGGGTGGCGGTGGCCGACATCGACGAGGATCTCATGTCGTCATGGATCGACGGGGCGGCCGAGGGTGGCGCCGGTTATCGGCTGGCGTCATGGGTTGGTCATGCGCCTGACGATCTGATTGATCTCTGGTGCGCCGCCGGCGAAGGCATGGGCGACGCCCCGATGGACGACATGGACTTCAACTATCCAACCAGGGCGGCCGACGCTCAACGCCAGGCCGACGAGGTTCTGGTCGACTCCGGGTTTCTAATCCTGCGAACCGTGGCCATCGCCCCCAGCGGCGAAGCGGCCGGCCTGTCGGAGCTTTGGGTGCATCGGGAGCGACCACAGATCGGCCACCAGGGGGACACCACCGTGTTGGCCGATCACCGTGGTCACCGTCTGGGCAAGTGGTTGAAGGCCCACAACTATCGGCATGCGCTGACCGAAGTACCGGAACTGGCCGTGCTGGAAACCTACAACGCCGAATCCAACGACCACATGCTGAACATCAACGTGGCCATGGGCTTCAAGCCGCATCGGATCTACACCGCCTGGCAGGCTCCAATCGACGAGGCGCTGGCCCGGGTCGAGCAGTAAACCGGCGGCTCGGAACCGGCTGCTTCGAGCCGTCAGCCGGCCAGCAGCTCCTCGACGTCTCCGGCCAGGTTTCCGTAAGTACCGATACGGCTGGTTCCGTCGTCGTTGACAAACACGTAGGTGCGTTGCTGCTCTACTCCGAATCGGTCCCAAAGAACACCGTCCGGATCGGGGATATGGGGAACCACACCGGTTCCGGTGTCGTCGACGAAGGCGGCCATACCGTCAACGTCGTCGCTAAGACCGGGGATGCCGATGATCTCTATCTGGTCTCCGAATTGTTGCTTTACCTCTGCGACCGCAGGGGCTTCGGCTCGTCAATGCGGTCACCAAGGAGCCCAGAACCACAGCACCACGTCCCGGCCCCCGAAGTCGGCCAGATTGATGGAACCGCCATCAATAGTGGTGAACTCACCCGAGAGTCCCGAGCCGGACGGCTCTGCTGCCGCTTCGGACCCATCTGCACCGGAGGTCGTCTGGTCATCAACGGCGCCGCCGCAGGCCGCAGCGAGCAAAGTCGAGACGAAAACAAGGGCCGTAGCCATTCGTAGTCGGGGGGACCTCAACAACCGCACAAACCGTAAACCTTCATCAATACGTCGACATTCCCCAAGAAGAGACAGCGGGGAAAGATATCTGGGAAGACGTTACCGAGGCTAGACCAGTACGGCCGCCGCACCGACATAACAGCCCAACTCCGCCAGCTGCTGGGTGGCACCAAGGCAGTCTCCGGTGTAGCCACCCAAGCGTGCCCGCAAGTAGCGGACCGATGCCACCAACACCACGATGCAAGCCAACGCCATGGCCACCACCATGAAACCGTCGATAAACCCCAGGATGACCAGGCCGGGCAGAACAGTGGCTGCGCTCAGCGCACGCTGACCCAGAGTTAACGGTCGGTCGGCAATCGGTTTGATCTTGCTGGAACCGTCAGCTGACGTCTCGGTGTCCAACTGGCGGGCATAGGGCAACAGATCGGCCACCGTAGATGCGGTTAGGCGGCTCACCGTGTGGGCGTTTACCAGGACAACGGCGGCCATGGTCACCGACCACCCCGCCAACGTCACCAGGGCCGAGTACTTCGCCAGCAACACCAACACCATGCCGACCACGCCGAAGGTGCCGACCCGGGAGTCTTTCATGATCTGAAGTATTCGCTGCGGATCACGACTGGCCCCAAAGCCGTCGAAGGAGTCGGCCAGTCCGTCCTCGTGGAAGGCTCCAGTGACCAGCACAGACGCAGCCATGGCTGGAACCACTGCGATGCCGATAGTAAACAGCCGATCGGCCAAGGCCAGCGTGACGGCCGAGATGGCACCGACGATCACACCAATGAGAGGAAAGTACTGCCTCGACCGGTTCAGAATCTCATCGGAGTGACGCACTCCGACCGGGACCGGTAGTCGGGTGTAAAACATCACCGACGACCAGAAGAAGTCCCACTGCCCAGCCGCCTTAGGGTCGCTGGCCGTCGGTTCGTTCATTTCTCGCTGTCACTGACTCCGGCTTCGTCGAAGGTTGCCATGCCGGAGTGCAAAGCCACGGCCGATTGCACCAACGGCACAACCAACGCAGCCCCGCTGCCTTCACCCAATCTCATCCCGAAGTCGACAAGGGGCTCGGCGTTGAGGTGCCGCAGCACGGTCACATGAGCAGGTTCGGCTGAACGATGACTGAAGCACAACCATGGCACAACCCCGGGGTTAATGGTGGCGGCGGCGACGGCGGCGGCCGAAGAAATGAAACCGTCGACCAACACCGGCACCCCCTGTTGGGCGCAGGCGATATAGGCCCCGACCAGCCCGGCGATCTCCAACCCGCCGAGTCGGGCCAACCCGTCGACGGCGTCGGTGCACTCATCACGATGGAGATCAAGTGCTTGTTCGACGACTCGGCGTTTGGCCTGCAAGGCTTCGCCCGTTACCCCGGTCCCGGGGCCGACAGTGTCGGACGGCGGAAGGTCGAGCAGAAGCGAACAGAGCGCTGACGCTGACGCGGTGTTGCCGATCCCCATCTCGCCGCCGACGAATAGTGCAGGCTCTCCGGCCGCCATCGCCACCTGGTCTCGACCGACGGCCATGGCCGCTTCACACACCGCCGGCGGCATCGCCGGGCCGGTGCTGAAGTCATCGGTTCCCGGCATGAGCTGCACGTCGACAAAAGATGGGCCACCGGTGTCGGGTTCTGGAATGAGAGGGGCGTACACCGGTTCGCCCGACTCCGGCGGCACGGTACCCATGTTGACCACGCCGAGATCTGCACCGACCTGTTCCGCCAACACTGAGATTGCCGCTCCCCCAGCCAAGAAGTTGGCCACCATCTGGGCCGTCACCTCCTGCGGATAGGCGGACACACCTCGGCGACAGACACCGTGATCGCCGGCGAAAATGCGAATGATCGCTCTGGGGACGGCCGGCTCTTCGCTGCCCTGCCAGCCGGCGAAATCTACGGCGATCGACTCGAGCCGGCCGAGAGAACCGGCCGGTTTGGTCAACCGCTGGTTGCGGGCATCAGCGGCGGCACGGGCCGCATGGTCGATCGGTCGGGCGAGGTCCCGATACCAGGCTTGGTCGCTCATGTGACCGGTAACCCTAGCGCTTAGAGTGAGGCTCATGGCTGGTGACGAGATTTCAGCCGCCGAGTATCCCTCGGTGGACGCCGACCAGATTCCGTGGCTGTCCGAGGCCCAGATGATCGAGGTTGATCGAATCATGATCGAAGACCTCAACATCGGGTTGAAACAGATGATGGAGAATGCCGGCCGCCATTTGGCCAGAGTGGCTGCCGACGTCTACCAACCTTCGACGGTCGTGGTGTTGGCCGGCACCGGCGGCAACGGCGGTGCCGGCATGGTGGCGGCCCGAAACCTGGCCAACTGGCTTGGCCCCCAGGCCGTCACTGTCCAGGTGACTCGGGAGCCGGCGCCCGAGTCGGTACCGGGCAGGCAGTTGAACATCCTGCGCCGCATGGGCGTCAGATGCGTAGCCGACGACACGCCTTCCAGTGCGCCGGCAACGACGAACAGTTCCGGCGGATTGATCTCGACCGCAGGCTCTGACCGGGCGCTGCTAATCGACGCTGTCATCGGCTATAGCCTCCGGGGCGCCCCAACAGGCCGAGCCGAATCGATGATCCGCTGGATGAACGCCTCGAACATGCCTGTGTTGGCGTTGGACACGCCCTCGGGCCTGAACGTGACCGACGGGTCCACCCCAGGTGTGGTGGTTGAGGCCGACGCCACCGTAACCCTGGCCGCGCCCAAGATCGGGCTACGTTCCAGTTTGGTGGTCGGACGTCTCTTCATGGCCGACATCTCGGTTCCGCCCTCGGTCTACCCAAAGGTGGGGGGTGCCGGGCACCCGGGCTTCGCCCCAGGCCCGATCGCCCAAATCAAGCATCGACAGTAGCAACCGAGTTAGTCGTCGCTGATCGGACGGCTATCAACGTCGATCACCGTTCCGGTTCCCGGTGGCGGTGGTGACGCCGACGACGGGCTTTGCTGATGCGGAGGCCAAGCCTGAGTTCCGGACTGCGGCTTGGGGTACGGGCCACCACGGTTGCCGAACAGAATCGACAGCGGGTTGGCGATTCCCTCACCGGGCTGACCAGCCATCTGGGCCTGCATCTTCTCCTGCCACATCTGCATCCGAGCCCGTGTTCCTTCGGCTTTGGCCGTCGTGGCCACGAACCATCCAATAAAGGCGGTCCACAATCCGCTACCGGTGGTGGCGAACTGGATCAGACCGAGAGCCACGATGGCCCAGCCGATCCGACCACCCCATTTGGCGGCAGTGACGGTGGCCGGTAGCCGTTGACCGCCCCGCTTCCAAAGGGCGGCCTGCAGCACCCGGCCACCGTCAAGAGGTAAGGCGGGGATCATATTGAACACCGCCAACGCCAGATTGATGAAACCAAGCCAGGTCAGCGAGGCGGTTACGAGCGCCGGGGCGCCCAGCACTCCGAAGGCGTACGAAAGCGCCAGTGAAATCGCACCGACAGCAACGCTGACCGCCGGGCCGGCAGCGGCGATGCGGGCGGCGGCGCCGGCATCGTCCGGGTCCCGCTCGAGGGCGGCCACACCGCCCAGGCCGAACAGCGTGATGCCGAGCACGTTGACGTTGTTGCGTTGAGCCACGATGGAGTGACCCAGCTCGTGGGCCACGATCGAACCCAAGAACATTACGGCGGTGGAGAAGGCCGCCAGAAGATACCCGGCTTGGGCATACCCGGGAGCCGAGGCCGGCAGCACGCTACCGGTGAGAGTGGTGACCAGCAGGAACGCAATCAACCCGATGGTCCAGTGGAGACCGATGTCGATCCCCGATACCTTGCCCAACCTGACGGTGGGACGCATGGCAGGTGTCCTTTCTTGGCACTACAACGACAAGTGCCTTACTCAGTTGTAATGCTGTAATAACTTGAGTTATTCCATTACATCTTTCAGTGTGGTCCAGGCCGGTTAAAGGGGGCAGAAAGGTCGGAGAACCCCGTCCCTACCCTCCGCAGACGGCGCTGTCGACGGCCACAACCAACACACGGTCTCCGACCCGGCGAACCCAGCTGACAGGCTCCACGGTTTCAAAACCGATCAGTTCACCCGCTGCTGTCTCGACTCGAAAGCCGTCCGATGTCGCCGCCAACAGAATGTCCTCGTCGACGTGATGAACCCCACTCCACCCCGACCCGAAGCCTTCGGCCGCACGCAGCAGCTCTGGCACATCACCTTCATCACCGATTCGTAGAAACTCGAGGGCGAACCGGTCAGACTCGACAGCGAACACCAGATCGTCGCCCGCCATCCCCAAGAACCCGTTGCCACCCAGGTCATTGACGCTGAGAGCGGTGGACCAGATGACCTTCTCCGGATCATCGCCGTCGACCAGATAGAGATCGCGGGTGCTATCAGCGTCCACCGGCGCTTCGTTGCGTTTGTCGTAGAGGATCTGGTCACCGGCGATGGCTCCGGCCCGGGTGTCGTCGATGGACCATTTGAGGCCACCATCGGCCCCATCGAAGACCGCCAGTCTGGTGTTTGGTCCAACCGGTGAGCCGAGGACGGCGAGGATCAAGTCGTCGGTGGCTTGAATTGGTTGACCCAGTGATGAGCTTGCACCCAGATTGTCGAAGTCGTCACCGAAAGGAATAGGATCACCGGTCGTCACCGACCCATCGGCAACAGTCCGGACCTCGATTCGTCCACCACTCCCACCGGTGTAGACCTGCCGAACCACCTTGCCGTCGAACATCACATCAGCGACATTCGACGTCAGCCGATACCCAACACCAAGCTGTGCTGCGGGATCAAACGGCTGATCACGATCGAACTGCACCGGTGGGGAGCCGGTCAACTGTCCGTCGACATCCAGACCAAAGGTGGCACTCTCGAGCCGGTCGTCGACTTTGAGTGTTTCCATCACCAGCTCCGAGTCGGTTTGGGCTGAGCGCTGGACCTCGGTTGCCTCAAGAAATCGCTGCCAGGCCAAGTCGCCGGTTTTGATGTCAATCGCTCTGACACTTGGCGGCAACTCATCAACTTCACGATCGATTTGTACCAGTACTGCTGTACCTACCTCATCACTCAGCACGTACCACTCGCCGTGGAAACTTAGGCGTGGACTGGGCACTGTCTGCTCCCACGCGATCGACCCGTCGACCACGTTAACGGCAAAGATCCGGGTGAACAGCTGAGGGCACTCACCGTTGCCGAGCGGCGGACTCACCAGAAAGTCCTCCGGGTTTGTGACCAGCTCGGCCGGTTGATCCTCGAAGACCTGCTCTACCGGAGTAAGCCGCTCACGACTCGACATCCACCAGGCGACGGTGACGATCACGGCCGCCAATGCGATCAAGCCCAACATGGCATACGCCGGTGTCGAGTCCACCGCAGACCGCGAGTCGGTCACACCGGCTCCTTCAAGACCAGGGGTAGACCGGCCGCCACCAGCGTGACATGAGTGCAACTCCGGCCCAAGGCCTGGTGCAGACGACCGATCTCATCGACAAACCAGCGGGTCTCTGCCCCGAGAGGGACCACGCCAAACCCAACCTCGTTGCTGACCAAAACCACATCAGCCGGGCACTGCTCAACCGCCGTCAGAAAACCGGATCGCTCCTCAAGCCATCGGCCCTGACGATCGGCGGCATACAGGTTGGTCAACCAAAGTGTGAGGCAGTCGACCAGGACAACCTGTTCGCCGGTCGCCCGCCGCAACACGTCAGTCAAATTGATCGACTCTTCGATCAGCGTCCACTCATCGCCACGCTGAGCTTGATGGTGTCCAATCCGGTCAGCCATCTCATCATCGGCGGCCGACCCGGTGGCCACATATACCTGCTCCCGCCCGTTGGGTTCGGCCAGATCGGCTACCAGCGACTCGGCGAAGCTACTCTTGCCGCTTCGGGCCCCGCCCAACACCAGGTGACGCGTCAACACGACACAAGAGTAGCCGTGGTCGACGATGCGTTTGGTGTCGCCTCACTGGTAGGTGACAAGCATCGGAAGCGGTGTCACCTGATTGACCTGGCCGGGCGTCGCCACCGGCGTGTCCTCGTCATAGAAGTTCTTCCACCCCCACCACAACGTCTGGTCGGGCCCGATGGGTTGGCCGACCATGTCGTCCCACGTGCCGTACTTGGACCCCAACGGCCCTTGGCCGTCCACGTGCACCACCACGGCCAGCTCCGGTGGAGTGTTGATGAGCTCACGGTCGGGCAGCATCGACCGCTTGAACTGATGCAGCACGAGCATTTTCTGCGGCAGCACCTCCTCATGCACCAGGTCAACCAGGTAGTCGACCACGTCGTTGACCTCAGCGGCGCTCACCGAACCGATACGACGAAGATGCACCTCGTCCGGGCCGATCCTCCACTCCGGGTCGAGCGCCAGACCGACGTGCGGTTGGCGGAGGAACTCCTCAAACCACTTGGCCTGGGTGACAAAGTCGGTCCGACCGGGCTGTAGATCCAAGATGACGAACACACCGGCTTCGGCCGCGGCATCCACCCAGCGGCGCACCTTGTACTTCGCCAGATACTTGGAGTAGTCACCGTCACCGCCCGCTTCGGCAGTGGCCACACTGACGATGATCTCCAACGACGGTTGCACCGGCACGGTCTCGGCTCCCTCGGCGGCCGGCAACCGATACTGGTCGGACAGCGCCAGCAGCTCATCAACGTTGCCCCGGAACGATTTCTCGCCCAGAACACCAAGCAGTGATGTGGCCGGGCTGCCGTAGTTGGCCACCAGGCGCCGATCAGGAAATACGGCGGTGCCACCACCCGGTAGCTCCCGACCAGATGCGGCCAGCGCCGCCTGCCACTCCTCAGTGGTTTGCGGAGGTGGCACGGCCGGCTCCTCCGGCGCGACAACGACGGTCGAAGGAGTGGCAGGTTCGACAACCGACGACTGCAACTGACCCTCATCGACCGCCGCCTCCAGCGGTGACGGTGCGGTAACCTCCGCCGGGGTCAGGTTGGGTACCGCAAACTCGCCGCAGGCGGAGGCCAGGCTGGCAGCCACCACAACGGCGACGACAGACCGTCGTCGGGCACGCCCTTGCTTACTGAATCCTTCTCGCATCCGCCGCACCTGAATCCGAACCTCTACCCCGAGGTTTCAGTCTCAAGGCCAGAGTACCGCTACTAGCCGGCGAGCGGTTCCGCTACTGTCGGATCCATGGCAGCAGAACCACTTTCCTCCAATGAACAACAGGCCCGTCTGGCCGAGACCCCTGGCTGGGAGTTGGCCGAAGGGGGCATCAACCGCACGTTCACCTTCGACAGTTTCGTAGCCGCATTCGGCTTTATGGCTTCAGCCGCCATCGTGGCCGAGAAGATGAACCACCATCCGGAATGGTCAAATGTCTACAACCGGGTAACCGTTCGCCTCACCACCCACGACGCCGGCGGACTAACCGCCCTCGACTTTGATCTGGCCGCCAGAATGAACGCCCTGGCCGGTTAGACCCCCCAACGCTGCCGGACGCGACCGAGCCGGGCCGCAAAGCCCGAAGGCTTGGAGGGGGAACGGCCCGACTCGATGGTTGATTGGCTGCCATAGGGGAACCCGCCGAAATGGGGGTGGGTGCCGGCAGGGGGATGCCGGCTATTCGGCGGAGGCAGCCTCTTCCACAGAAACGGTCTCGGGGGTGCGATCCGAAACGGCGGGAACCGTGGAAGTATTTACGGTGATCTTGCGGGGCTTGGCCTTCTCGGCCACCGGTACCCGCAGGGTGAGAACACCGTCGTGATAGTCGGCCTCGATGGATTCAGTATCGAGACCCTGACCGAGATGCAGCTGGCGACGGAACGTGCCCTGCTTGCGCTCGGAGCGATAGACCTGGTCGCCCTCAACCGGCATCCACTTGCGCTCGGCGGTGACGGTCAGGACGTTGCGTTCGACGTCAATATCGATGCTGTCGGCGGCAACGCCGGGTAGGTCGACGTGGACCCATACATCCTCGCCGCGACGGTACACATCGAGGGGTGCTCCGCCCGAACCGTGGCGGGGGTTGGCCAGAGCGTCGAAGAAGCTCTCGAATCCGGCGAAGGGACTGGCGAAAGGGTCGGTGTGGGTAGGCATGTGAACTGTTCCTCCAGAGTCAAACTGTGAATTTCTACTGTCCATTTTTGCTGTCCAGCGTGATCTGTTGCCCGCCTGCGACTGGCGGACATAGTGATAGAACAACGGCTTTAGTGAAACTATTTCAGAAAGATCAAACTTTCTTCCTCAACCCTGAATAGTCTGCAGATTTGCCCTACCTTGGGGACATGCCCAGAACCCGCATCGACCTCGACAGCGTGATCGCTGCCGCCATCGAGTTGGTTGACAGCGGCGGTCTGGAATCGCTCACCCTTTCAAACGTGGCGGAAGCCCTCGATGTGCGCCCGTCGGCTCTCTACACCCATGTCGACGGTGCAGGTCATCTTCACTACGTGGTGGCGGTGGCAGCCACCGACAACCTCACCACTGCCGTTCGCAACGCAGCCATCGGGGTGGCAGGCCAGGACGCGGTACTGTCGGTGACCAAGGCCTACAGCGAGTTCGCCCGCCGCTATCCCGGCCAGTACGCCGCCACCTTCGCCCCACCGTCGTCCGACGACGAACGTCTCGACAATGCCTGCGCCGCCCTGCTGGAAGTCATCGGCCTGGTGTTCCGCAGCCTGGGCCTAACAGAACAGCAGGCGGCCGGCGCAGCGGTTTCGCTCCGCAGCACGCTGCACGGATTCCTGGCTCTCCAGTCCGCCGGGCAACCATCG
>JAHDFR010000147.1 GCA_020628065.1 Acidimicrobiales bacterium | reverse complement strand
TCGGCGGCGGTGATGGAGCAACCCAACTCACCGCGGGCTATGTGATATGGCCGTACGTTGATAAGCAAGGTACGGCTGTCATCATCTTCGGTGCTGGTTCGAAGTGAGCTGGCCTCTTTGGTTTGGATGGCGCGGGTAACGGCGTCGGCCAGGCCACTGATTTCGAAGTCGGGGCGAATGTGGCTGAACGGGCGCCCGATATCGGTGCGCACAATGTGGAAGTAGCGGGTGGCCGGCTCCGAGTAGCGACGAATAGTGAGATCGGTGTTGAGCAGGATGATGCCGATGTCGATGGCGTCCAAGATCTGCTCGAGGTCCGAGCCCAACTCCAGCACCTCGGTGAGTCGGGCCTCGTTTTCGTCGGCCATGGTGCGAAGTTCTTCGTTGACCGAGGACAGCTCCTCGATGCTGGTCTGAAGTTCCTCGTTGGAAACCACCAGCTCCTCGTTGGTTGCAGCCAGGTCGGCCACTGAGGAATCCCGCTGCTCCAGCGTGCTATGGAGCTGCTCTCGGGCCATGGCGAGCTCCTTCTCAAGCCATTCAACCCGCTCGGCCAGGGGAACGTCACTGTCGGCCAACCTGGGCTCGGTCAACACGACATCATCGTTTTGCAACGATGGCGGCACGGCGTACACGAGAGTGTGAAACGTCGGGCCATTGGCCACCTGACTGCCTCGAAGCAGCAGTAGCTCACGCTCACCTCCACTGGCCAGCGTGACCGGCTGTGCAGGATCCGATTCGCCCTTACCCAACTGGTGGAGAATCGATTCCACGCCACCACGCAAAATCGGGTCCTCGATAAGCGCCACACCATCAGACGGAGCCGGCCCTGCGGTGAAACGAAGCCATTCGGCTCCCCTACCGATAATTCGGGTCAGCTCCCTGGTTTCGTTGAACACAAGCCCGCCCAGGCCAAGCTGCTTGGCTATCAGCTCGTGAGCCTCAAGCGTCATCATCTGCATGGGCGGTGGGACCCTGCCGATGTTGCCCGGCCGAGAAGATGTCAGGTTAATCGACCGTGGCAGTTTCGGCGGCGCCAAGCGAATATCAAGTGGTCCTCGACTACGGCGCAGGCCGGCGGTGACATGGTTGTCCACCTTGCGGAACAGGCAGCCGGGCGGAGAGATCTCAGCGAAATCCGAGCCTGCGACACCCAGCATCTCGCTTTCGCCCAGCATGAGTACACCCCCTTTGCGGAGCGCGAAACCGAAGGCCCACATGGCGTTCATTTGGGCGTTGCGGGTGAAGTAGATGAGTGTGTTGCGGCACACCATCAGATCAATTCGGGTGAACGGGGCATCACTGAGAATGTTGTGTTGGGAGAACGCCACCGTGCCCCGCAGCTCCGGCGTGACCCGCCACCCGTCGGCAGCGGCGGTAAAGAACTCGGCCCGCCGCTCCGGGTTGACCTCATTCATCTGTTCTTCGCTGTACACGCCTTCTCGGGCGACAGCCAGGAAGCCGTCGTGGATGTCGGTGGCGAATACTTTGACCGGCACCATGAGACCCAGACGTTCTCGAGCTTCGAGCAGAATCATGGCCACCGAATAGGCTTCCTGACCGGTGGCGCATCCGGCGATCCACACCCGAACCGCCCGTCCCTCATTTGCTGCTTCGGTTACGAGAGCATCAGCGGCTTCTTCGGCCAGCTGATCAAACGCCATGGGGTTTCGGAAGAACGTAGTCACACCAATGAGCAGCTGGCGGGCGACTTCAGAGCTGTCGGCCGGGCTGGTCCGCAGGCGGCGGGCCAGATCTTCCAGCGATTCGAGCCCGAGCCGCTGTACTTCCTGCTCCAGGCGACGGTGAATGGTTCCTCGTTTGTAGTCCTCGAAGTTGATACCGGTTGAGGCTTCCAACTCGGCTAGAACTTCGATCTCCATCGGTTCAAACTGACTGACCACCGATGGGCGTTCTCCCCCGGCCATGAACGAGACAGTGAACTGGGCCAGTTCGGGTGCATCCCCCACAGCGTCCAGGAAGCCGGAGTCCAGGGCTGCCCTCGGCATGTCGGCGAAGAGGGCGGAGTCGTCCTGGGCCAGCGTCAACCCGCCGGATTGGCGCACCGCCTTCACTCCGTCGGCCCCGTCACTGCCGGTGCCTGACAGGACAATGGCACATGCTTTCGATCCTCGGCTGGCCAGCGATTTGAAGAACAAGTCGATGGGGTGGGGGGAGCGGCTCCCCTCCAAGAGGACCGGGCGGTCCTTTACCTTCAGGTGCCCGTTTGCCAGCATCACTTCGTCGCCCGGACCGAGCACATACACGTGGCCGGGCTCCAGTACATCGTGATCGACTACTTGGCGGACCGGCATTGACGTCCGGCGCTGGAGCAACGTCGACATCATGCTTTCGTGATCCGGCGAGAGGTGCTGAATGACGACGATGGCGAACTCGCAGTCGACCGGAAAGTTGGCGATCAGGTCGACCAGGGGCTCAACCCCGCCGGCCGAAGCGCCAACACCGCAGACCGGTACGACATCGTCACTGGTGTTTGAGGTCTCTTCAGTAGTCATGACAAGTCTCAAGTTCGCTTATTGGGCGACACGAACCGGACATGCAGGCGACAGGCAACCGAGGCGGGACCAGTTGGTGCGGCGGGTTTGCTGGGAATTTAGGGGGCGGAAGTCTAATGCAGCAGACTATTGGTGCGGCAGACCATACAGACTAGCCCGGAATACTGTCAATAGGCCTCTGTTCGAGTGAGTGACAACCCACAAGCATGTCGTCGCTCCACCATCAAATACTTCTTAACGTGACCGTAACGGCACGCTGGGTGGCAATATGGGCATCTGTAGTACAGTTCCCCAAACGGGCCCTGGTTAGGGGGAGTCGACCGCCGTATTTCGACGCGAGACCCGCAAGGAGATGTCCCCGTGTTGTCATTGACTCATTCCCCCCATCGCGCCGCCAGCCAAGCCGCTCTTCCTGAAGAGCAAGTGCTGAAGGTCGTAATGGCAGACGACGACCGCAACGATCAGTTGTTGACGGTCATGGCCGCCGAGGAAGCAGGCCACCCCATCGACTTTCGTTTCGTCGATGACGGGAGCGACTTGATGATGATGCTGTCATTGATCAACCGTCTGGAAGATCTTCCCGACCTCATCATCCTTGATCTCCGCATGCCCAGGCTCGACGGACACCGCACACTCGACCGCCTTCAGGCTCATCCGGTTCTTTGGCAGGTCCCTGTACTGGTCTTCAGCACCTCTTCTCGCCAGGCCGACGTAAATCTGAGCCTGGATCTGGGCGCCCGCCGGTTCGAAACCAAGCCGGCGGACTTTACCGGCATGGTGGCCTTCATTCATCGGCTGGTCAGCATCGCTCGGGAACGCCTGCCGTACGAGGACCACGATGGCCTTCTCTCCGACGGCGCAACCCATGAAGCGCTTCTCGGGCCGGATCTCACCGCCGACATGGAAGACTTCTTCCTGGAGGAACTCGACATTCCCCATGAGGGGTAGCGCTCTGGGGAGTAGCCCAATCAGGGCTGGGGGCGGGCTCAGGCGGCCGGGCGGAACTTCGACACCAGCCAAGCCACCCGCCTGGCATCCAACGGCTTCCGGACGAAAGCATCAACCAACTCGTCAGCGTCCGCCCGGTCGGAATCATCGGGATTTTCGCTGGTTGACAGCACGATGACTGTCAGATCCGGGCATCGGTCGAGTACGTTCTTACGGCAGAAGTCGAGAAACTCCCAGCCGCTCATTCCCGGCATATTCAGATCGAGGAGTAACAAGTCAGGCGGACTACCGGCTCCAGCCGACCGCAACAGGTAGTCGATGGCAGCCGGGCCACCTGTCAGCTCCACCACCTCAACATCCTCAACCACTTCTTCCAGAGCCAGACGGTGATAGAGGTTGTCGGCGCTGTTGTCGTCGACCAGGGCGACGACCAAACCTGTCGGGCGTGGGCCGGGCTGGCGAACTCGGCACTCGTCGCCGGTTCTTGGCGGCGATCGCAGGTTCACGATCCGTCTACCCCAGCGCCAAATCGAAACTGAACGTCGAGCCGATGTCAACCTCGGACTCAACGAAGATGATTCCGCCGTGCAGCTCGACAATCTTGCGGGCATGAGCCAGACCGATACCGGCCCCGTCGAATTCGTCTTTCGTATGCAGACGGTTGAAGATCTCAAAGATCCTGGTCTGGTGGTCGGGGCTGATACCTATGCCGTTGTCGGAGACGCTGAATCGCCAACGGTCGGCGTCCATCCTACGCACGTCCAGTTTGATCTCTGGTGCAACGCCGGGCTTGCGGAACTTGATGGCGTTGGAAATCAGGTTCCCGAACAGCATTCGCAGATCGGGTTCATAACCGATGACCTTCGGCATTGGCTTGATCTCAAGCTGAGCCCCCGACTCGGCAATGGCGCTATCGAGATCGTCGACCACAGACTCGATGACCACACCAACGTCGACCAGCTCTTGAGCGGCGTCGCGGCCGATCCGTGAGTAATCGAGAATTCCTCGAATCAGGCTCTGCATCCGCTTGGTGGCCTGCATGACGATATCCAGGTACTGTTTGCCATCATCATCAAGAACCTCGCTGTACCGCTTCTCCAACACCTCAACAAAGTTCGACACCGTCCGCAACGGTTCCTGAAGATCGTGTGAGGTCAGGTAGGCGAACTGCGTCAGCTCGTCGTTGCTTCTCAGCAGATCTGCTTCGATCATCTTCAGAGCGGTGATGTCCACGTAGCAGCCGATGAGGCGAACCGAACCGTCGGCGCCGGCTACCAGCTGACCTCGACACCACACCCAGACGGTCGAACCATCGTCGTGACGGAAGCGGGTTTCCAGTTCGTACGGTTCTCCGTCCAGCTGGGAATAGGCTCCGTCACTGTCCCGTTGCGTGAGCCGCTCCAACTCGGAGTCGACCAGATCAAGATCGTCGCCTTGAACCAGTGCCCGCATCCCGGCCACCGTGTTCTCGACCTCGTCGACGTTCAAGCCCAGCATGGCCTTGAACGAGGGGCTCATGAAGAACCGACCGGTATCGGGACGATAATCCCAGTACCCGGCCATGGCTCCTTCCAGGACCTGTTGGAACATGGCGTTCTGGTCGGCGTACTTGTCCTGCACCTGCTGCAGCTCGGTCACGTCGATGAAACTCATCACCACACCTACGACCCGCCCACGTTCATCCCTGAACGGTGCCAGTTTGACCAGCTCCATCCGGTCCTCATCCCAGGGAACCTGCACGTTGGAGGTCTTGCCCGACTTCAACACGGCCTGGGCCTCGTCCAAAAGCATCGTGTTGTCGGTGGAGGAAAACGTGCTGGCGAAGTGGGCCAGCGGTCGACCGATGTCGATGGCCTGCAAGTTGAACTTTTCCTGCACCACCGGTGTGAACTTGCGGATGCGCATTTCCTCGTCAAGGAAGATGGTGCCGATTTCGGTGCTTCGCAGCAGGTTGTCCATATCGGTGTTGAGGTCAGCCAACTCGGAGATTTTCTGCTGATGCTCGGCGTTGACGGTGTGCAGCTCCTCGTTCATGCTTTGGAGCTCTTCGTTTGTGCTTTGCAGCTCCTCGTTGGCCGCCATCAACTCTTCGTTGCTGGCCTGGAGTTCCTCATTTGTTGTCTCCAACTCCTCGATGGCGGCCTGAAGGCTCTGGCGTGTGTCTATCAGCTCCTGTTCCATCTGGAGCTCTCGGCTACCCGTGGCATCGGAGGTGTGATCCAGGGTTATGTCCGCCTCGACCTGCTCCTCGTCACCCGGTAGCAGGATGACGGCAAAGCACTGGCGCCGGTCCGGTTCCTCCAATACGAACGGCTTAACCATCAAGTCGATTTTGCGAGCTGTTTCGGACCGAACAACTCGCACCCCGCGGTACGCCACCTCGGTTGACGCCAATTTCGCCTTGCGGACCGCCGTGCTAACCGCTACCGACAGGTCTCGGTCAAGCAGCTTCAAGAGGTTCGATGTGAAACCGTGCACTGGAAGGTCCACGAACTTGCGGATTTCACCGATGGCGTGGAGGATGTCGAAACTGTCATCAACGAATACGGCTGCCAGCCCCAGGCTTTCGGTCACAGCCTCACCCAGGACCTCAGCACCCCGGCCGCCTATGGAGCTCGTCCGCGTCGACCACCGGCTGGCCAGCTCCCGCTCACGAATAACAGCCCCGAAACCGAACCCCTTGCTGGGCTTCGCGTTCTCGTACAACCGGGCTTTCGAGTTGATGGTTCGGAGCGAACTCTTTAGGTCTCCGACGTGCTCGCTCGGGCCCAGCAGGAGCGACCCACCCGGTCGGAGGGCATAGTGCAACGAGTTAATCGCTTGAAGTTGAGCAGCACGCTCAAGATAGATCAACATATTCCGACAAATGACAAGATCCACATCTTTAAACGGAGGATTCAGGATGACGTTGTGGTTGGAAAAGATGACCAGACGTCTGAGCGCATTGCAGACCTGATAGTCGGCGCCGGTCTTGATGAAGTAGCGGGACAATCGATCCGGGTCGACGTCGGCCACGATGCTCTCCGGATATTCGCCCTTGCTGGCGATGGCCAGGAACTGATCGGAAACGTCGGTGGCGAAGATCTTGACCGGCCGCTCGATGCCCTGCCGTTCAAGCTCCTCAAGCAGCAAGATGCCTGCGGTGTAGGCCTCTTCTCCCGTGCTACATCCGACGCTCCAGATTCGAATCTCTTGTTCGGGGTGATTGGCCCGCTGTTCGACCAACGGAGCCAGCACGTGGCGAGACGTTAACTCCCACACATCGCGATCTCGAAAGAATCGGGTTACACCGATGAGACACTCCCGAGCCAGCAGCTCCACTTCCCGAGCGTCGTCGTGTAGCAGCTTGAGATACGCCTCCAGCGAGTCCGACTTGGTCACACTCATCCGCCGCCGAATCCGACGAACCAGCGTGGGGCGCTTGTACTGGCTGAAGTCGACCTCAGCCACCAGTCTGACTCTGCTAATCAACAGAGCCAGCAGCTCGTCCTCGCCTTCCAACGCATCTGAGGCAACGCTGATAGGCAACCGCAGGAATCGATCGATCTCCGACGGCATCTCCCTGATCGGGAGAGTGTAGTCGACCACACCGGTATTCAGTGCGCTGCGAGGCATACCGTCGAACTCGGCCTGGTCCGGATCTTGGACCATCACCATACCACCGACATCCTTGATGGCCCGAACGCCTCTACTTCCGTCGCTACCGGTACCGGTCAAGATGACACCAATGGAGCGGGCCCGCTGTTCGCGGGCCAGGGACTCGAAGAAGATATCGATCGGCAAATTCAGGCCGTGACTTTGGGCCCGTTCGGTTAACCGCAGCGTACGGTCATCTAATTCCAGGTTGTGAGCGGGCGGTATTAGGTAGATGACTCCAGGCTCGACCGGCATTCCGTCGGCCGCTTCAACAACCCTAAGGTTGGCGCTGCTGCTGAGCAGATCAACCATCAGACTCTTGTGATCGGAGGACAGATGCTGAATGACAACAAACGAGTAGCGGCAACTGGCCGGAACTTCGGCAAAGAAGTCCTGCAGGGCTTCCAGGCCTCCGGCACTGGCTCCAACACCGATGACAAACCCGCCCCTGGTTGGAGGCAGCACAGTATCGATCGAACGCTGTGGTTCGTCGGCGACGGGCTCAATATTCATTGAAGATGGCGACCTAGCGGCTCATGAGGGCGGCGGATTCGACTACTCACAGCACTTTTCGCAGTACGAGTCGTCGAATAGCTGTCAGCGACAGCGCTCTACAGCCATAAATAGCTTAGCCACTACTATCCGGCTGTACAGCGGATAGTAGTTGGTGTATTTACACCTTTCAACAGAACATCGATTTACCCATTAGCAAAGATAAGCATGTCGATTCATCTAGATATTTACAGATGAAGATGTGCCGTTAAGCCAGCACACTAAGTTGCTGATCAAGCACGTCCGCCGAGTCCGAGGTGTCGATCAAGGCGGCCAACCCGTCGCGGGGGCGAATCGCCCCGAACGCCCACCTGATTTCGATGTCGATGCCCTGCAGAAGCGCCGATCGGATCAGACCGTCGGGCAGACGGACCTCCAACGGCGTCGACGGGCCGTCGACCAGGGAAATCTGGTCGCTCCTTCGACCCACCCACAACTTCTGCTCCGACCAGGCCGAGTCACTGACAATAAGCGACTTCGCCAAACCCGACTGGAGAGCCACCACGGTCTCCGGCGTTCCCTCAACCCCCATTCTCACTGACGTGAGAAACCGCTGTTCCCGCAAACAACGCAGAGTGTCTTCAGCCGAGTGGAAGCCGACATGACGCATGGCGATCTTAGCCAACTCGCCACGGTTGGCCGGTTGTCGTTCACCAACTACTCGACAGGCGCCGGCCATCTGCTCTTTCACAGCCGACAACAGCGGGGAGACTTCCATCTCAAGACCGGAGATAATCACCAGCTGGGCGTTGGCCCGCTCCGCCAGATGAGCCAGCACCATAGCCATGTCGGCCGGCTGATGACGGATAGCCAGACCGCGGTCGAATCCAGGCACCGCATAGCTGCAGACATCAGCGCGGTCACCCTTGAGTTCGACGATGAGCGTCGGAGTCCGACGCTGGTGCCACTCAAGCAGCTGATCAACCACAGGGACGCCGGCCCACGTTGCCAGCGAACGCATTGGCGGGCGATAGTCATGCTCAACCAGCATCTCACCATCGGCTGATGCCACGACGGTGACAGACTCGGCCCAATGAGGATGCTGACCGGTCAACGCATCACTGACCCGGCCCACCACTTCAGCAGGTGCTCCCTGCACAGCCAGAGCGTCGCAAGCCCGGGCGGACCGATCAGCCACCGTGGCTCCCCATTCGTCCACATTGCCCTTGACGGTCAGATAGACGGAAGCAAACGGCCCAGGCGTCTCCAACATGGTCGCCAACCGGCCATTAACCGGTTTGGTCTGCACCGATGGAATCCATCGTACGAGGTCGGAGAGATCGGTCGAGATCGTGAACACGTGCGTCCTTTCGGGTTGCGGGCCGGTTGTCCGGCGACTCCGAGGCACCAAGTTATCAAATGTTTTGATTATCGCAAGTCGAGAATTTAGCGAAAATGTACAATTCGCCACTGGGCACCGTACGATTCGGGTAGTGAAAAATTCTGAGGCCAAAAAGCTGAACGCCGCTCTCGCTGGTCTTCAGCGGGAGTTGAACCGGCACGACCGCCTGTCGGCCGCTTCGCTTGGCGTCGGATCAGCCGAAGATCTTCAAGTGCTACGGCTCCTGCTGAGCGAAGGACCCATGCGGGTCGGCGAGTTGGCCGCCCAGCGATCATCGTCGGTGGCCACCGCCAGCGCCCGACTCGATCGGCTGGAAAAGCGAGGATTCATTATCCGGGAGCGACGCCCGAACGACCGCCGAGCAGTAGTGGCCACACTCACCGACACCGGAGAAAAGACGGCCAAGCTGAGCCGCTCCCATCGAACCTCCGCCCTCCGTCATCTGGACGACGACATGCCAATCGACCAGCTTCAGCCCATCATCGAAGCCCTGGCCGAAGGCGTAAACAGCCTTCGAGGCGGCCACCAATAGATCATCTCCTGGGCGCTGACGGCTCACGGCGCAACACCACGAATCGGCTGCGTCGCCGGTCGTCTCGACTCCCACCATGCGCCGGTACTAGCTTGTGGGAATGACAACCGTGGATCCCAAGCTGCTGACCCAAATCTCCTACCGCTGCATCGGCCCAACCAGGGGTGGACGGGCGGTGGCGGTGGCTGCCGACCCCGACAATCAGGCAGTGTTCTACCACGGTGCGGTGGCCGGTGGCGTATGGAAGACCAACGACGCCGGACTGTACTGGGAGAACGTCTCCGACGGCTTCATGGCCTCCGGTTCAGTCGGGGCGCTACGGGTTGCCCCGTCGGACGGCAACGTGATCTACGCCGGTATGGGTGAGGCCACCATTCGTATCGACGTCACCCACGGCGACGGTGTGTACCGTTCCACCGACGCCGGTCGTTCCTGGACACACATCGGGCTCGACGACAGCCGCCACATCGGTGAAATCGTGGTACACCCGACCGACCCCGACACGGTCTACGTGGCCGTGCTCGGCCACGCCTTCAAAGACTCATCCGAACGCGGCCTCTATCGCTCCACCGACGGTGGTCAGAACTGGGAGCGGGTTCTGTACGTCTCCGATCAGGCCGGGGCTATCGATGTCACCATTGATCCCAACAACCCTCGGATCCTTATGGCCTCGATCTGGCAGACCCGACGAACGTTCTGGTC
>JAHDFR010000376.1 GCA_020628065.1 Acidimicrobiales bacterium | reverse complement strand
GCCGATCTCGAATACAGCCACCCGGTCCCATCGGCCTGGGAGTCAAGATCCTGAGTTACGTGACCCGGCGAGGTAGCGCCACGGCCAGCACCAGAGCCAGGGCGGTGGCGACCACCCCGGCCGTTACCAACAGCTCAACTCGATAGCCGGGAAACCCGCCAGCGATTCTCCAAAAGATCCCGCCTGGAATAGAAGCCTCAACCGCAACCACCGGCAATCCGAGCATGGTGGTGGCAACCAAGTATCGGCTCCGCCACGGGAACGTCAGCAGACTGACGGCGGCCAGAACCAGCCAGACTCGATAGAGAAGTCCGTAGCCGGGTATTACGAGCGAGTAGGCGGTCCACTGCCATCGTGCGTTGACCACCCACGGTCCAGCCGATAGCGGAGCGACGTTGTCGAACCCGCCGGTAAGCGCAATCCCAAGAACAACACCGATAGCCACACCGATTGCGGCTGCTCCGACACCAAGAACACGCCGTGCCCGAGGTGCCGCCGCGGAGATCACCAACTGGGCGCAAACAATGAAGAGCACGGCCCGGCGAGGCCCCATTGCCTGCGAGCCCACCACCATGACCGCCAGAGCAAACGCTGCCGGGAACACCACTCGAAATGTCGACGAAGACCATGACGCGTATGCGGCAACTGCTGCCATCGCCAGCCACGCCAACAGCTGGCGTCCACTGACTTCTGCTCCGATCCCGGCAGCAACTACGGCCATCAGAGCGGAGGTGCCGACCGCGGATGCAGTAGCACCGAGCCCGGCCAGGCGTAGGCCGTGATAAAGCTCGGACTTCAGAGCCACCCGAGCCTGGAAGCCGCAGAGCACGATTGCGGCCGACTCATAGGCCAATCCCCGCACCGCATCCCGGCGAGTCGCCCCATCTGGCTTTTCCATGATGACAGCCAGCATCTCTTCCTCGTACTGAGCACGGTGCTCAGCCGGATAGGCCCGCATCAACATCCGGTAGAAACTCTCCTGGCAGCTCACGCCACACCACCTGCCGGCTTCGGTGAGTTGGCGGCATTGGACTTCAACCGTCGCTTGGCCAACTTGGCGGTTGAAGCCCGAATGGCCGCCTCAATCGCCAGTGTGTCGGCCCCCGACTCCGTCAATCGGTAGGTGCGACGAAACCTCCCGTCGACCACCTCGGAACCGACCTCTTCGATTAAGCCATCGTTGGTCAGCCGCTCGATAGTGCGATAGAGGGTGGCTGTCGCCGGATTTGCCCCGCCGGAGGTCATACCCTCCACCTCCTGCAGGATGGCGTAGCCGTGGCGTGGTTCGTCGGCCAGTGCAGTCAAGACTAGGAACGACAAGCTGGATATATTCACAAAGTGAGAATATATGCGAGTCGCGTCACCAAGCAAGCTATTGGGTCAAGTTGTTTCCCTCAGGCGCCCACAGGCGCTATCTCCGCTCCGGCCAGCGTGGCGTTGAAAGCGGCGACGTCGGTGTCGACCACCGAGTCCAGAGCGGCGATCTGCTCGTCGATTAGGCCGCCCAGCTTGTCCTGCACCTGGTAGGACTGGACTGTCGGCCGAGTATCGGCGCTGGCCACCACCGCCACGAGGTCGGACAGTTTCTCGAACAGGCGGATTGGGTAGTGCAACCGGTCACCGGCGGACGTGAA
>JAHDFR010000146.1:7094-10309 GCA_020628065.1 Acidimicrobiales bacterium | reverse complement strand
GAGACACCGACCGCCCCCGCAACCTGGCCAAGTCCGTCACCGTCGAATAGGTCGGGTCTTCCTGCTCTGTGCGGCTCCGACGATTAAGAGCGTGCCTGTTGAGGCGGTTGTGCGACAATGCGGCATGAGTGACGTTGAAGAAATGATTTCCGCATTCTGGGAACATTACCGGTTGTTCAGCTCGACCCGCCGGTCTGAGCGGCTGTTGGCGTCGGAGTACTCTTGGGCCTGGGATGAGATGGACGAACTGGTTCGCCAGCAGCCACGCTTAGCCGTCGAGGTGCTGAACCGAGCCGCCCGTGCTGCACCCGATGATTGGGCGGCGCTGGCCTACCTTGGCGCAGGGCCTATCGAAGATCTGTTGGTGTGGCACGGATCGGAGGATGTGTTTGATGCGGTCGAGAGTGCGGCTTCGACTAGCGAGCGGTTCAGCAGGGCTCTCAGGTGTGCGTGGTACGACGAGCATATTCCAGCGTCGGTAGCTACTCGGCTTCGACGATTTGGGGATCCGTTTTAGGACGCCACCGACGCCACGTTTGCAAGCGGTCGGCTTGCAACGATTGACTCGACTGACGGTCAGTCTGCGACCGAAAAGAGTCGGCCACGCTCAGGCCTTCCCCACCGGAGAGATGAAGCATGGTCAGATCTCTTTGGTGGACGATCAATACATCCGCGTGGTGCTGCTGCCTGAAGATAAGTTGATGAACTGCTGCCTGCAACTACTGGCGCTTTGTGTGGCCGAGAAGTTGGGTCGTGACACCAACCGCCGCCGCAACCTGGCCAAGTCCGTATCCGTCGAATACGCGTCTCAGAAGATCCGGGCACTACCCGTCGTATTCGAAGGCCAGGCCCTCCACAAAGCCGACTAACTCATCGACGGTGAGGCCTGTGCCGTGATACGACAGCGGGCAGTACCCAAAGGTAAGCCGCTGCTCCTGCGGCCAGGGTGACAGCGGCTGCTGCCCGAAGACATACTCACCGCCGTCGTCACCGATTGTGACGACGTTCCGTCGGGGCGGATCCAGGTCGAATACCTCTGTGCTCTCCCACTCGGTGGCGGCATCGGCGTCAACGACAATACCCGGTGACTGCAGCGTTACTGTGGCGCCATCCGGGTGTTGCCATTGACCGGCGGTGATAACACTGTCCGGCTCAACGTCAGTGGGGATGGCAGAGGATTGCTCGAAGACCCATGGTTCCGGAGCGGTGATCCAAGTATCCCAGTTTGGGCACAGCATGTTGACACGAATGGAAACGGCGCCTGGTTCCGCTTCGTTAACCGACACCTGCGGTGGCTGGATCCAGGAGAAGTCATCAGCGGTCGTTGAGAGCGTGGTACCAGATATTTCCGGCGCCGACAGCTCGGGGGTGATTGCAGACGTCGTTCTTGTGGCGCCCGTCGCTGGGCGGTCCGCCGACTCCCCGGAACGATCCGCCGGCTCGGCCGAAGCCGAGCACGCCGTCGCCCCGACCAACAGCCCGACTATGAAACACACAGCAGCTGGATGCAGGAGACAACGCTGCAGACCAAGCATAGAGATTGAACGTAGTCGGCCACCGGGTCTTTGTGTCGTCGCCCGTCCGGTCGCTTCGGGTTCGACCACCGTCGGGTCCGATGTCCGAACCGACGTTGTGTGAGCGCCGCCGGTTCCAAGTTTCCGGTCGGTCGATTGATTGATCTCCCAGATTCCGGAGCCCACGGATCGGTTTCAGCGGCGCCTTCATAGAGTTTGTTTCGGCGGCTGTCTAAAGGCCGTCGATGAAGCTCAACAGTTCTCGCAAGTCGTCTTCGACTGCAAGGATCGGGGCCCATCTGGCCAGGTACTGCCGATCGAGAGGCTGGACTTGAGCGATCTCGACGCAATCCCGCCACTGCACTTCCGATCGGGAATTCAGGCGCCGACGGAGTTTTGCCAGGACAACGTCTTCAGCAGTGGCGACCCATGCCAAAACGCCGAAGACATCAGCCGTGACTCGGCGGTCCAGTCGAGATTGGGTGAACTCGTCGTCAAGCCTGGAGACAAAAACGTCGACTTTGCCTCCGGTTGCAGCGTGGATCACGTTGAAGGAGCCGCCTGACGTTGCCGCCCTGTTTGCGTCGCCGACATTGACGTAAAGGTCTGGTTTGTTGAGCGCTTCGAGAACGGAGTTGGCTTTGACCGGATCGATCACGGTGACCAAGTCAACATCTCGGGTCATCCTGGCGGTGCCCCATGCAGCGGCAGCGGTTGATCCAACCACCACGTAGCGAACGCCGCTCTGTTCCAAAGCGTCGATGACGTGACGCAGCGCAACGGACAGGTCGATCAGTGGTCAGCCTGCTTTAACTCAAGCGCGTCGATTTCGGGCCACACTTGGCGTGCCAGCTCATCGCCGTAGCGCCTCCGAACCATGGTAGAAACACTTGACGGTCGGTGAACTCGGGGTTGGCCCGTCGGATACCGTCGGCCTCCATCTGGTTGCCTGCCCTGTTCAGTGCTTCGAACTCGGCCAGCCGTTCAGCCATACTTCGCTTGGCGATGGCTGCCATCTGCATTCGCCAGACCTCAACCGAGGTATCGGCAGGAATTGCAGAAGGATTTCTGGCCATTGCTTCATGCTAGTTCGAGGTGGGCAACCTGGTTGCCTCGTCTATTCGTACAGCGCCCTCACGCCGAGAAGAGACGGCCGAGGTGGGGGAGGCGGTCATCGACGTCGGAGAGTCGCAGCAGGTGCCACAACAGAGCCAGGTTGCTCGAGACTACCGGCTTGCCGATGTCGGTCTCCAACTTCGGGATGATGTCGAGTGTTCGCAGACTGGTGCAGGAGATGAACACCCCGTCGCAGTCGCCGGCGGCTTCGGCCACGGTAGCCACGCCGGAGGCGATGGACTCGGGTGATATTCGGGCCACCACCAGATCGCTCGACTCCAGGAATGATCCCACTGCGCCAACCTGAAGCCCGGCTTGACGAAACTGGTCGGCCACCGGCTCGGTCACGTCGAGGGTGTAGGGCGTGACGACGGCAACCCGCTGCACGGCCAGCGCCTCGAAGGCGGCGATGGCGGCGGCGATGGGGTTTGTGCAGGCCATATCCGGGTGGGCCTGGCGGATGGCGGCGGTGACACCATCGGTGCCTATGAGGGTGGCGGCCGACGTGCACCCGTAGCCGATGGCGTCGAAGTCGAACTCATCGGGCAGCAGACCGGCGGCCACCGGGAGACGAGCGGCCATGTC
>JAHDFR010000146.1:0-6994 GCA_020628065.1 Acidimicrobiales bacterium | reverse complement strand
TGAATAACGGTTTCATCGGTGGCGGTGTGCGACGGCCATTCGGTTACCTGCATTCCCAGACCGTGGCCCATCCGGCCGACGTCGTTGCCCAGCGAACCGTTGGCTTTGAGCACGGCGTTCATTGCCTGGAACACGTCGGTGGTGGTGGCTCCCGGCTTGGCGGCCTCCAGGCCGGCTTCGGTGGCTTCCCACACCGCCCGGTAGGCGTCTTTGGCGCCCTGGTCGGCGTGATCGAAGGCGTAGTTTCGGTCGAAGTCGCTGAAGTAGCCGTCAACCACCGAACCGGTGTCGAAGATCAACATGTCGCCCGGCTCGATGACCCGATCGGTCGGCTGACGGATGATGTCGTCCACCCCGCCTGGGCCGGTTGCTCCCACCAGATACGGGACGTCATCGGCGCCTTGGGCCAGGATTTCGCCTCGGAAAGCGGCGAAGGCCTGCCGCTCGGTCATGCCGACTGACAAGATGTCGCCCATGCGGTCGAAGGCGTTGGACACGATGCCGCAGATGTGACGGTGCTTGGCTATTTCGGCTGGCGACTTCACCATGCGCAGCGAGACGATGATGTCGGTGGCGTCGACGAACGATGCGAAGTCGCTGATATCGGCCCGCAGCTTGTCCAGGTCGTTCAACGGCATACGAACATGAGTCTCCGGTCCCATCGGCAAACCAATCGGTTGGCCGTGTTGGCCGCCGGCCGCCGACACCGTTTCCCGAAGGCACTCGGTCAGCAGGCTGATGCCGTCGTCTTCCGGCTGGGGCGACGACCACGTGCGGATGTCATCGATCCATGTGTCGGACATCGACGGCCCTCCGATGGAGGGGATGACGGCGATTGGTTTACCGGCGGCGGGGACGACGACAAACCAGGGCCGGGTCGGGCTTTGCCAGAACGGGGTGTGGAACCCGGTGAAGTAGCGAACCTCGGGCTCGGTGCAGACCAGTAGGGCGGTCATCCCCTGTTCAGCCATCATGGCCTGGCACCGCTCGGTTCGTGCCTGGTACTCGGCTTCGATGAAGCCTCGTTCGAAGTCGGTCATGTCGTTCTCGTCTCTGCTTGTCGCCTGGGCGTTAGAGGGCTCGTGTTTGGTCGGCGCCATGGTAGAGCACGTCGGACAGGGCGGCGTTGGCCGCCGCTCGGGCCTCTCGGCCGTGGGCGGAGCACTCGCTCGACGGGGCCGGTGCCGGAATGAAATCCGGGTGGGGTGGTTGGCCGCTGACCGGCAACACGTGGTGGGTTCCCCGGACCGGGCGAACCGTGCCGGCCAGATAGCTTTGCATGGCCACCCCGACTCGACGGCCCGAACTTTGGTTGGGCTGCGAGCCGTGGACAAGCCACGGGTGGTGCAGCGACATCTGTCCCGGTGCCAACTCCAAGTGCACTGCGGTCGACGGGTCGATGTTGGATACTTCCTGTCCTCGGGTAAGGATGTTGTCGTCGCCGAAAGTGTCGGTGTGGTCGGCTCGAGCACGATGGCTGCCGGGGATGATCGACACGCAGCCGCTGTCGATCGTTGACGGGGTCAACGCCAGCCAGGCGGTGACGAAGTCGTCAGGCTCCAGGCCCATGTAGTAGGCATCCTGATGCCAGCTGACATAGGCGGTGGAGTCCGGTTCTTTGATGAACAGAACCGTGCTCCACAACGACAAGTCGGGGCCCAGCAGCGACTGTGCACAGGCCACGATGCGTTCGTGTAGCGCAACATCAGCCAGGAACGGAAAGGCCAGATGAGCGTTGTTGCGATGCTCGGCGTGAAGGTCATCCGGGTACTGGTGCTCGGCCCGCTCCAACTCGGCCAGCACCGCCGCGGCTTCATCGGCATCCATCACGTCGATTGGCGCCAGCCACCCGTGTCGGCGGTAGTGCTCAACTTCGGTGTCGGACAAACCCGCGGTCTCCATTGACCCATGATCCCGGTTCACAGCGGTGATAGTACCGGGCACTACGATCAGGAGCCAATGACCACAACCGATCTGTCAGCCGAGCAGCTAACAAAACTACGAGCCGAGACGCCGGGCGTCGACAACGTCGTGCACTTCAACAACGCCGGCAGTGCACTCCCACCCAATGTGGTGGTGGAGACAACCGTGGCTCACCTGCGGCGAGAAGCCGACATTGGTGGCTACGAAGCAGCGGCCGAGGCGGCCGACCGCCTGAGCGCCGTCTACGAGTCACTCGCTCGACTGTTCGGTGCTCGACCGGAGCAGATGGCGGTGATCGAGAACGCCACCCGGGCGTGGGACATGGCGGTGTACGGCTACCCGTTCCAGCCCGGCGACCGTGTGCTCACCGGCCGGGCCGAATACGTCAGCAACGTCATCGGGCTACTTCAGCTACAGAAGCGATTTGATCTTGAAGTGGTGGTGGTGGAGGACGACGAAGCCGGTCAGATCGACCTGCTCGAACTGGAACGAGCATTGGCGAACGGCGCCGCCATGGTCGCTCTCACCCACGTTCCGACCAACGGTGGGTTGATAAACCCGGCGGCCGAGGTGGGCGAGTTGTGCCGCCGCTTCGACACGTTTTACGTGCTGGATGCCTGCCAGTCGGCCGGTCAGGTTCCAATCGACGTCAACGAAATCGGCTGCGATGTCCTGTCCGGCACCGGGCGGAAGTATTTGCGTGGTCCGAGAGGAACCGGGTTCCTGTACACCAACGACCGGGCGCTGGAACGGATCGAGCCCCCGTTCCTCGATCTGCACGCCGCAGAGTGGACCGATGAGCGGGAGTACGTCATTCGAGATGACGCTCGACGGTTCGAGAACTGGGAAACCAACTACGCAGGAAAGCTTGGCCTGGGAGCGGCGGTCGACTATGCGCTTGACGTTGGGGTGGAAGCCGGTTCCAGCCGGTTGCGGGCGTTGGCCGACGAGCTTCGGTCCAGACTGGACGGCCTCGACAACGTCACCGTTCACGACAAGGGCCGGAACCGGGGTGGCATCGTCACGTTCAAGGTTGACGGACTCGACGCGTCGGCAGTGCAACAGCGGTTGGCGGAGAACAACATGAATGTGTCGATCTCACCGGCCGGCCACGCCCGGCTTGACTTGCCCCACCGTGGTCTACCGGCGCTGATACGGGCCTCGGTCCACTACTACAACGACGAGTCCGAGATCGAGCGGTTTGTGTCGACGATTGCCGATAGTCAACTGGCTCGATGAGCCCTAGCTCCCTGCTTCCATCCTTCTTGGTGAACGAAAAGCGCCATTTGGGTCGACGACCGAAAGAATCGTCTCTCTTGCTCCGAAAGCTCGTATTCTGCCAGACCGGGTCTCTGATGGGGGTCTGGGTCAGCGGATAGGGACGATGCGGTGAAGTTGACCGGCCCAGTTGACGGTCAGCAGCTCGCCGTTGTCGTCGAAGCCGAAGCTGGTGATCTGGCCGACGGCGGCCAGGTCGTCGCTATGGTCGAACTGGTCGACCACCGAACCGGTCTCGGGGTCGCCGTCCAGGCGGAAGCTGCGAACGAAACTCTTGCACCAGTCGCCGAAGAAGTAGTGGCCGGAGAATTCGGGGATGGCACTACCCCGGTAGACCCGTCCGCCGGTTACCGAACATCCTTGATCGTGCTCAACCTGTAGGACTGGGATGGTTCGGCCGTCGGTGTCACAGCCGGAACGGAAGCAGCGGTCGCCTTCCATCTCCCGCCAGCCGAAGTCGGTGCCCGCCCCTTCGAGGCCGATCACGTTGATCTCCTCAAACGAGTCCTGGCCGACGTCGCCGATGTAAACCAGTTCGTCTGCCGGGTCGATAGCGAACCGCCACGGGTTACGCAGTCCGTACACCCAGATCTCATTTCCGAACGGATTGTCGGCCGGGATCTCGTACCCGGTTGCGCCACTGACATTGATCCGGAGCAGGGTTCCCAACAGGTTGGTGGTGTCCTGGGCCGGTTCGCCGCCGGAGCCGCCGTCACCGATCGCCACATACAACAGTCCGTCGGGGCCGAACTCGAGGTGACCGGCATTGTGGCGTTCGGCCGGTTGATCGATGGTCAATAGAATCTCCATCGACCCGGGGTCAGCTGCCGGCCAGGGGCTGGGCGGTCCGGCCACCACGAAGCGGGCCAGGACGCTGTCGCCATCGGCGTTGGTCCAGTAGGCGTAGACCCGCCCATTCGATTCATAGGCAGGATCGAATGCCAGGCCAAGAAGACCTTGCTCGATGCTGGATGACAGCAACACGGCTGGGTCGGTCAGATCTAGAAACGGTAGCTCAGCCATCTCACCGGTGGCGCCGTCCAAGACGTTGGCCATGCCCTTGCGCTCAATCACCACCAGCTTCCCGGTTCCAGGCACCGCGGCCACATGTACCGGCTGATCAAACCCCTCGGCCACCAACTCGGCGTCGAGACCCAGCAGCGGGTCGAGCGCTTGGGTGGTTGGCGTTATTGTCGGCTCGGCTGTAGTCGATGTGGTTTCGGCCGGGTCGGCAGTTGAGTCAGCTTCCTCCGGAGCAGCGGCGGGCTCGGTGGTGGTCACTGACGGCAAAGTCGAGGCGCCGTCGTCCAAACCGGCTGAGGTCGCATCGTCGGCCACGCAGGCTGACACGGCCATCACCGTCACTAACATCAGGAGTCCCAGATCTTTCAAGGTGTGTCCTCCTCGACAGGCAGTGTGTCCGTTGGTAGGGCGTCTTCGTTGTAACGGCCGTAGAAGTTCCACAGAATCCATCCTCCGCCTCGCTGTTCCACCTCGTTGATCTGGGCCTTGACCTGATCGGGCCGGTATTCGAACGCCTGGAGCCACGGCCGCATCAATGTGTTGGCCGCCAACCGGGGAATGCCGCCGTCCAGGGCGTGAGCCACCACCTGGCCAGGGTGCTCGTTAGGGTCGTTCAGGCCGATCCATCCCGGACCGTAGTGGCTGGGGTAGATCATGGGGCTGACGGCATCAACCGAGGCTGAGACCGCTTCCACCGTTTGACCGATGCCTTCATCCGTTGGGCTGGACATCACCACACCGAAGATGGCGGCTGAGACGGCACAGCCGTCGGGGGCTAGTTGGTTCCGGGCTTCAGCCAGGAAGGCGCCGATGGCGGCTGCCCGCTCGTCGGAGGTGTCGGGAATGCGACCCAGGTCCCGAGCCTGTTCGGCCGCTCGGCCCTCCGGGAAGCGCACATAGTCAAACTGCACTTCGTCGAAGCCCAGCCGACAGGCCTCGGCGGCCAACGCCAGAGGGTACTCCCAGTTGGCCTGATCGGTGGCGTCGACCCAGTCAGCCGCCAGCTGCGCTTCGGGAACGCTCTCGGCCCACAACCGGTCCTCAAAGGTGACGATGCGGGTCACCGTGTACAGGTCATGCTCGTCGGCTTTGGCCAAAAGCTCGGCCGGGTCGTACAGGGCCTCGATTGCGCCCATTGCCTGGGCCAGCGGCACCTCTGATTGGTACAGCACTCGATCGTCTTCGTCTTTGGTGTCGAACACCAACGTGTTGACCACCGAGTTGTCGGCCATCACCAACAGGCGATTGAACCGCTCCGGGTCGCCGGCCACCTCGCCGGAAACCCGAAGGCCCCGAACGGTGAACGGTTCCAAGTCAACCGTCAGCTCGAAGAAGTCGGCCGTTGGGTCACCGATCGGTGTGGTGATCTCGATCCAGCCCGGCCGGGCGACGGTGACCGAGCTGCCCGACGGGACATCAAGAGTGAACCGGCCGTCGTTGTCGGTTGTCGTGGTCATCTCCCCGGCGGAGACGGTGGCCCCGGCCAGCGATTCTCCGTCAACGGCCGAGCGAACCCAGCCCGTCGTCTCAATGTCGCCCGGCGGGGTCTCTTCTTGTGGAGCGCTGCCCTCGGTCTCGACGTCGCCGTCGGCGTCGTTATCGGGGTCGACCTCTACGGCCGCGGCTTCGTCGGCTTCGACCGTGGTCGGCTCCACGGTCGCACCGGCAGCGGTTCCAGAAGCTGCCGCCGATGTCGAATCAGCATTGGCGCAAGCCGCACCGCCCAGCCCGACAGCGATGACGAGCACAAAGAAGAGCCGTGGCCTCACCACCCCGGGTTTCCGCCTGCTGCACACCCTCCAGAGGCTACCGTCAGGCCCGTTCCAGCTGGCTTCGCCGTATTGGAAGTCGGTGCCGAGAATGGGACTTGCCACATCGAATCTTTGCTGCCACACTCGCCCGGTGGCAGCGGTACTCGGCCTTTTGGCCGCTATGTCGATCGGCATGTCCGACCTCTTCGGGCGGCGGGTGGTGAACGCCAGTACGGCGGTGACTGCCGGGTCGTCCATGCAGCTTTTTGGCACTGTGGCCATGCTGGCGATAGCAGTGGTTTCAGGCAGTCGGTTCGATTCCACCGACTTTGCCTGGGGCAGCTTGTCCGGTCTGGGCATCGGGGCCGGTATCTGGTTCTACTACTCCGGTCTGGTGGCCTCGTCAGCCACCATTGTGGCCCCGTTGGTGGCTTCGCTGGGAGCCCTGGTGCCCTTCGCCTACACCCTGTTTAGGGGTGACGGCGGCTCGGTGGTCGCCGCCTTGGGGGCTCTGCTGGCGGTGACGGGGCTGGTGTTTGTCACCGGTGGATCGGTGTCCCGCGAGACACTGCGAACCGGGGCAATGTGGGGTGTCCTGGCCGGGCTGTCCTACGCCGTGGGCGGCATCGGCTTTGTGGAAGCATCCAACGGATCGGGTTGGTGGCCGGCGGTGAGCCAGCGAATGACGGCTGCCATTTTGATGTTCGTGGTGGCCTTCGGTTACAAGGTTTCGCCGGTGCCTCCCAGATCTCAGTTGGGCAACGCCGTCCTTCTGGGCGTCGTTGTGGCCGTCACGTCAACGCTCTATTTGGCGTCACTGAGCCTGAACCCGTCGATAGGGGTGATCGCCGTCTCGATCTTCCCCGCTTTCAGCGTCCTGATTGGACGTACCTTCTTCGCCGACCCAGTACGTCCGAGCCAGGTTCTGGGTATTGCGTTGGTGATCGCCGGAGTGGCCGCCGTCAGCGTCGGCTGATATGCGGACGTTAAGCGGCCGGGCTTCGCTTTGGGGTGCCCCG
>JAHDFR010000145.1 GCA_020628065.1 Acidimicrobiales bacterium | reverse complement strand
GCTGGAGCTGGTCACCGACCGGGGGGACCGTGGCCTGGGTTCGTCGACGCCAGGCCGATCGTTCTCAAAGCCGGGTCACGAACCTGGCCGGTCGAGACCGGACAATTGCGGGGTACAAGCCCTACCGGGGACGATCTTGATGTTCGAGCCGTGCGCCTGCTCCCGAATACGCCGCCCGATGCCGCAACCGTCGCCGGGACCGGCGGCCAGATCCTCTTGTGGTTGTGGGGGCGGACGGACCGTTCCGAGCTCACCGTCGACGGTGACACTGGGCGAGCCGACGATCTTCGTTCGGTTGCCGCCGAAGTTACCGGTCTATGACCTCAACCAGAACGGTCTCTCGGGTTGGCTGGCCTGAGCTCGATCCACGGCTGCGCCGGGCCATCGAAGCGGAGCTGGGGGCCGAGGTCACAGAGTGGGTCAATCAGGAGGAAGGGTGGCGGTGGCTATGGCCGGCTATTTCACCGCCGCCGCCGCCAGGCAACCACCGATACCGGCCATACCCATGTTGAGGGACTTCCAGGAGGCCCAGGGCAAACCGGCGCGAGCCTGGGTCAAGCAGCGGCTCGGCCTGTAGGCGCTGGTGAGCGGCTAGTTGATCGCCAGGTGACGGTTGACGATCTCTTCCACCTCGCCGGAGGCTTGCAGGTCGGCCAGGACCATGTTGATGGGCTCACGCCACGGTGAGTCCTGGGCCAAGCCGAACGTCTCGAACTCTTGATAGAGCACGTCACCGACCCCGACCACTCCGTAGTCGGCACCAACCTCGGACATGGCAAACGGATTGGCTACCACGGCGTCGATCTGCTCTGATGCCGCTGCTTCGAACACCGCCACCTGGCTGTCGAACCCGACGGTGTCCACCCCGGCACCCTGCAGGAAAGCTTCAAACGACGTGCCTTCCACCACGCCGACCGGTCGACCGTCAAGGTCATCAAGGTCGGTGAATGGTGCCGTGGCCGAAGACTCGGTCAACACGGTCGTTATCTGCGAGACAAAGGCACCAACCAGGACCAGGCTCAACAGCATGACGACCAGGGCGATACCTCGCCCTACAGGTGACTTCGGGGTCCGGTCGCCATAGCCCACGGTGGTGGCTGTCACCATGGTCCACCAGATGCCGTCCCATACTCCGGCCAGATACCCACTTTGGAAGTGGTCGTCAGGTCCGTCCTCGTCTTCGTTTCGTTCAACCAACCAGATGACGTGACCGATCAACACGACCCCCAACATGGCATAGAGCAGCACCTGCAATACACGAGTGTCGACCAGCGCCCGGAACAGAGTCGTCCTGGACGCCAGTCGTTCGCTGTACCCGAGCTGCGGTCCGGAGGTGATGACGGCGGAGGTGAAGTCGAACTCCGCCTCCCGTTCAGCCGTTGGGGCCAGCGGGGCCACGGCCACATCGGCGCGCCCGTCGGCCACAGCCTCCAGCAGTTCCCCGAAGGAATCAACCCAGATGATGTCGTAGTCGACTCTCAGCTCGCCGGCTACCTCTGCCCAGACCTCGGCGTAAAAGCCGTCGGCCTCACCGTCGTCGTCAATGACAAACGGCTCAAGCTCGGTCATGACCACCGTCAGCTCATCAGACGGAAGAATCGGATCGCCCTCCTGGGCGGCCGACGGGCCGGCTAGAGCCGATCCGAGGACGACGAGCAACGCTGCGCCCCATGAGGCCTGTAGTGCTCGATGGAGCAGTCGAGCGGACCGGAGACGGCGGCTCACACCGTCAAGCTCGATCGGTGGTGCCGTTGTTCTCAATCGACGGGTACAGGCCTTCTCGCCCGGCCTGCGGAGCAAACGGCTGCCACTCACCTACCGGCTGAGCCAGTCGATCAGCAATCAACCGCAGGACCGCGCTGTTGTACACCAAGCCACAGTGAGAGCCCCGAACCTCCACGGTCTCAGCGATAGGGCTAGGTGTCTGACGGCAACTCAGGCCGGGGACCACCCCGTCACTTCGAGTCCAGACAGCGGTTGACGGCACGGGAATCCGATCGATGTCCAACCGTTTGGGCGAGGCCGAAAACCGCCACCACGCACCCATCAGCTCAAACAGCCCGTTCACATTGCTCTGCTCGCGTTGCAGCCGAATAGGTGAACCCAGAGAAATGACCTGGTTGACCATCTCCGGGCGATTGAGAGCCAGCATGCGCCCGAAAACCCCACCCAGGCTCCAACCGACAATGTCGATTTTGGTGTCGTGACGCTCGGCCAGTTCGGTCAAGAGTGAGTCGATTCCGGTCACAATGTGGCTGGCCGGGCCGATGTTGCGGCCAATTCCCCAACCATGTGGCTGGTGCCCGATCGACGAGAGGTAGGCCCGTAAACCAACGGTGGAGTAATCGCTACCGATGAACCCCGGCAGCACGAGGACAGGTCGTGACGCCCCACGGGGAGCGCGAAGTGCCGACAGGCCGGCCAACATGGGGAAGGCCAGCATCTCCGGCACCACCTGCCATTCGCGCCACAGCGGCGCCGGCTTTACTTCCGGTTCGTCACTCACCGTGATCAAACAACCCTCTGTGTTTGCATGCTGGCCGTCCGAGCGACCGCTGTCCAGATAGCTGATACCCGAGTGTTTCATCTGCTGCCGTCCGCCCGACGGAAATCGCCAGACCCATAGTGGTACTCTACGGGTCGGGTGGGTGGCAAGCCTCACAGGACCAACGGCTGAATATGTCGGTTGGACCCGGGACAGGCGAGCGCAACAAGTAGGGAACCTAGGCGAGGAGGCAACGATGCCGATCGAGGACCAAGACGATGCCGACACCGGTGGTGCCGGCTCATCGGACGCAACCGGTGGTCTGAAACAGGAGACCGCTGCGCCTCCCCCACCCAAACCGGACACTGCGGTTGATATGCCGCTCAAGGCGCCGCCGAGGGAACCCACACCGCTCAAGGCCGTTTGGGTGGTGGCCACCATTGTTGCCGCCGTGGCCGCCGATCTCGCCCTGCGGCGCCCGCCGTGGAACAACGTGGCATTCGCCATTCTCATCGCCGCTCTAGCCGCCGGTCTTTTGGTGTCAGGCTTTATCCGCAGCAAGGCCTCGCAGGCCATGGTGGCCGGCTCAATCGTCTTTGGCCTGCTGTTGGCCATCCGTACCGAAACGCTGCTGACCTTGTTCAACTTCGGTGCCGCCCTCGCCCTGTTGGTGGGAGCGGCCCTGGTGGGTCGAGGTCGAGACATGTGGAACTTCGGTCCCGCCCGAGTTGTCGCCGACGGACTGAATGTGATCGAAAAAGCCGTTGTCACCCCGGTCGTGGTGGCTCAGGAGGCAGGGGCCCGCTACCGACAGTGGGACGCCTCGGAGTCTTCGGCCAGTAAGGAAGTGGTCCGGGGCTTGATGATCGCCGGCCCGATCGTGTTGGTTCTCGGGGCGCTGTTAGCTTCGGCCGACGTGGTCTTTGAGTCCTTCTTCACCAGGATCGACCTTGGCGGCGGCGCCATCTTCGGCCACCTGGTACTCGCCGGGTTCGGGGCTTGGGCGTTCATCGGCCTGCTGAGTCTGGCGGCCAGGCAAGACGAAACCTACGAAATCGCGCCTTCAAGCCGTTCTTTGGGGTCGGTGGAGACCGCCATCATTCTGGGTTCGATCACCGCACTGTTCAGTGTGTTCGCTGTGGCCCAGCTGCTGACCATACTTGGCGGAGCCGACGATGCTCTAGCGCGAGCGGGCCTGGCCCCCAAAGAGTTCGCCCGCCAGGGGTTCTTCCAGTTGATCTGGGTGGCCCTGATAACAGTCGTGGTCGTCATGACGGTGCGGGTGCTGACCAACTCCGATCAGCGAGCGGCGGTGTTCGCCAAGGTAGGCGGCTACGCCACGGTTGCCTTGACCATGTTGATTGTGGCGGTCGCCGTAACCCGCATCTTCTTCTACATCGACGACGACGGCATGACTCCCCGCCGGGTGTACGCCTTCGTGGTTTGTCTGTGGATCGGCATTTCGTTGCTGCTACTGGTGCTGAGGCTTTCCGGCTGGCGGGCCGAAAAGTCGTGGCTCACCGCCGCCACCGGGGTAACTGCAGTGGTTATCCTGCTGGCGTTGAATGCGGTCAACCCGCAGCGACTGATCGCCAACAACCACCTGGATCGTGAGAGCGCCAATCTGATCTACCACGTGGAGCGCAACCAGTTCCAGGGTGAGGGTCTGGCTATTCTCATCGACGGCCTGGACCGGTTTGATCCCCAGGTCCGGGACGAGTCGACCGCCGAGATCTGCCGGGAAGCCCTGTACCGCAGTTCAGACGACAACCAGCGGGATTGGCTGGAGTTCAACTGGGGTCGCAGTCAGGCTGATGCCGCCATTGACCGGCTCTGCTAGCCCGCAGAATTAACGGCCTAGAGCGCAGACGTCAACGCCCTCAACTGTTCCCAGTCTGAGACTGGCCAACAGCTCAAAGACCAACCCCGGTCGGCCTTCCAACTCCGGTGAGACCAGGTAGACGAGCATGGCCTCGTCCACGTCTCCCGGCGAGAGAGGGCCGGCCGGGGCGTCCGGTCCCTGCTCAATCGCCGCGTGAAGCCACGAACCCATCAGGCAGGCCCGTTGTAACGCCGGGCCTTCACCCTCAGTCGGATCGCCCACCAGTTCCTGTACCGCCCGGCCGTAGGCCAAGGCGTATTCGGCGCCGATGGCGTTGTCGCCGATCACGTCGTAGAGGTCGCGCAGGAACGCCTCATCAGGTAGTTCCACCACTTCGGCCAGTTCTGCGGATCCGGCCCCACCGGCACTCTCCGCGACACCGGCAAAGTATGCCGACACTTCGTCCAGCAGCTCGTCGTCGGCCCGTTCGAACGGAAGGTTTCCGGACGTGTCACCGGCGGCGAAGCCAATTTGGGTCACCGGCGGAGGCTGATCGTCATAGGACCGGCAGAACTCAACGCCGCGGTCGTAGCCTTCCTGGGTGGCTCGCACCCGATCGAACCCGTTGCCGTGGGCCTCTTCGTCCGACGCTTCGGTTTCCAGCTCGTCGGCCGTTTCGATAGTGGAGAGAATGGCATCATCGAGCGATTCCGGGTCGTCAAATGGTTCCCGTCCGGTGCTCTCCGCCCAGGCGATATATGCCCCCGAGTAGCAGTCGGCCTGTTGCTCGGCCAGGATCGACGACTGCTCGTAGAGTTCAAGCTGATTCTGCACCACGTGTCCCCACTCGTGGGCCAACAGAACGGCGACACCGGCCTCGCCGTAGCGGGCCCGCAGGTCGGGGATGTACCCGATGTCGTCCAACACCACGGTCTCCCCCTCATCGCAGCTGATTACGTAGGCGTTGTCGGCAACGGACTCGGCCGTCAGATCATCGGTCCCGTCATCGAAACTGCAGTCGGCCGGTCCCAGGTCGACCAGTTCGGACCTCAGCAGAACACGGTTGGGATCCACCGGCTCGTAGTCCAGGCCAAGCGCCCCTGCTTCCTCCTGCCAGAACTCCTCCACATCGCCGATGGCAGCGGCCAACCGTTGATCAGCCACTACCGGGGTGCCATCGGCTTCATCGCCAGACGGATCACCCGACAGAAGATCACCGGCCCCGCAACCGACCAAGAGGCCTAGGAGCGGGATCACCAGTAGGGCGGCCCGCCGACCGAGCGTCGTCATTCCACTAGAGGTCAAACCGGCCAGTAGCCGTCTTCATCCGGTCCAAGCGGATCGAGCCCGGAATCGCCGTAGTCCAGCTTGGGAGCGTCCTCATCTATCGGCATGTCCGACACCTGTTCCGTATCGGCTTTTCGCTTCTCGGGGAAAAGGGCTTTCTCCAATCCCATGAGCGCATTGCCTACCAGCAGTCCGGCGGTACCGGCCCGGGAACGCCAGTCGACCGTGGGTTCGGAGTCTTCGGGGACCGGCTCGTGATCCGGCCCGTCAGGCTCTTGGTCGGCGTCGGAGCTGTAGCTCATAGGGTCAGTCTAGTTCCCGGCCGGTGGTGGCCCGGTTCAGGAGTCGTCGGCCAAGCGCTTGCGCAACATGGCAACCCGGTAGTCGGCGGAGCCGGTGGGTTCGAACTCGTCCATCTCGGTGAAGCCGAATAGTTCGTGGAAGCGCATGGAACGCTGGTTGGGCGGTTCAACATTGACTTCGGCTGTCAATGCCGGCAGGTTCCGCTTTCTGGCCCAGGCTTCGAAGTCCTGGTAGAGAGCCGGACCCCAACCGTTGCCTCGCTGGCTTTCGGCCACGGCAATCCGATCGATGTAGGCGAATCGATCGACTCGCTCGGTGAACCAACCGAAGTTCGGACTGCCGTAGGGCGCCGACTGGTCAAGGCCGATCAACAGTCCAACGATCTCCCCGTCGACGTCGACGACTTTCAGATAGGGAGCCCACTCCTCAAACGACGCCAGCTTGGTTCGGTCCATTGGCCCGACTTCGGGTACACAGGCCTCGTTCAAGGTCAACACCTGTTCGGCGTCGCTAACTCGGTACTGGCGGATCATTTGAGGGAGGGACCTCCAGATGACGGTCGTCGGCTCTGAGCCAACCGGAGGCTACCGGCTAACGAGCTGTCAGCGGCTGGCAGCTAGCAGCTTAGTGGTCCGCTCCACCAGATCGGGGGCGTCGAATCGCTCGGCGAAGACTGCAACCTCATCAGTGGGCCCGGTCCAGCGCAGCTCGTCTATCGAAGACGCCGTCGGAGCGTCCAACTCGAGGGTGGCCAGCCGGCGGAACAGTAGGGCGTCTTCCAACTGGTCGGCCAGCGTCTTGGCCAGCTTGGCTCCGCCACGTACGGTGATGTCCCACTGACCGGCGGCCGACGGAATGTTCTCAATGTGCCCGTAACGCTGCAGGACAGTGGCCGAAGACTTGGCTCCCCAGCCGGGTAGTCCGGGGAATCCGTCAGCCGAGTCACCGACCAGACCGAGCCAGTCCGGGATCGACTCGGGTGGCACTCCGTACTTTTCGATCACATCGTCAACGTCGAGGATCTTGTTGTTGCGCCGGTCGAACTGAAGGACTCGGCCGGCCCGTACGCATTGAGCCAGATCCTTGTCCGGCGTGCAGATGAGTACTTTCTCCACCCGATCGTCGGCGTCGGCCATGGCGGCCAGAGCGGCCATGCCATCATCAGCCTCGTATTCGACCATGGGAAAAGTAGCCACACCAATGGCTCGCAGTGCGTCCTCCAACGGGTGGAACTGCTCCAGTATCAACGGGTCAAGCCCGGACCCGTCCTTGTAGCCGTCGTACATGTTGTTGCGGAACGATTCGATTACGTGATCGGTGGCCACACCGATATGAGTGGCCCCCTCTTCCAGCATGGACAACATGCCACGAACCACCGCTCTGGCCGCTCCCACCTCGTCGCCTTCGGCGTTCAGATGTGATGGCCGGGCGAAGAACTGGCGAAACAGTTCGTAGGTTCCGTCGACGATGTGAACAGTGATCGGCGTGGTCATTGTTGGTTCCCCTCTGCTTCGGATACAAGCTCGTCGACGAAGGCCACCAGATGGTCGGCCAGTTGTGGCCAGTAGGCCGGTGGCAGATCGTGGCCCATACCTTCCAGGGCCACGTACCGGGCGTTGCCTGCCACTGCGGCCGTTCGTTCACCGCCCTCAGGGGTGATGAGTGTGTCTTCGGTTCCGTGCATGACCAGCATCGGTGTGGTGCAAGCCGCCAGTTGCTCTTCCCGGCTGCCGGAGCTGACGATGGCCTGCCATTGATTGATGACGTGGCGGGGCTGCACCCCGTAGTCGAACATCGTGGCCACCCGCTCGATCGACTGCTCCTCGGTCCACTGTCCGGGCGAGGCCCAGATCCGCCCGGTCTTGACCGAATGGGCGATCCACTCGTCACGCTCTTCCGGTGATGGCAACATGAGTGCTTCCATTGCTTCATCGGTGGCTTTGCCATAGTCCCGGTTGCCGGTGTTGGACATCAACGACGTGACCGACTGCAGCCGATCGGGATGATCGAACGCCAGCTGTTGGACGATCATGCCTCCCATGCTCATGCCGAACACGTGGGCGGTGGCCCAACCGACGGCATCCATCACCACGGTGGCGTCGGTGGCGAAATCGGCCAGCGAATAGCCCCCTTCGGTGGAGGTGGACCGTCCGGCGTCGCGGTTGTCGAATCGGACTACGTCGAACCCGCGGGAGTTCAGTTCGGCGATAAACCCAACCGGATAGGCCACCATCGGGCTGCCAAGGCCGTTGACCAACAGCAGGTCGCCCCGCCGAGCGACATCGGAGAGGGGCTCGTATCGCTCCCACCGAAGTCGAACGTCACCGTTCACCGCCCAATTGTCGTGTTCAGACCAGGCACTTTGCTGGCCTGTCGGGTGCGGCTTGCTTTCGGCAGTTGGCTCCATTTGCTCAAAGGCTAGTGTTGATCCATGCGCTTCGCCCGATGGACCTCATTGCCTGTCGCACTGTTGGTGATGGGGTTGACACTCGTTTGGGGCGCCGCTCCGGCCGCCGCCTGCAGTTGTGAGGGCGCGCCGTTCGAGGTTCGAGAGGGTCATCTCGGGGTTGAGGCCTACGAAGCAGTGTTTGTCGGGACGGTCACCAGCAACGAACAGATCTCGTCAGACCAGGTTCGTTGGGTGTTTGAGGTCGAATCGGTGCTGCACGGCGAAGTGGCATCGCCGATCGCTTTGGTGACAGCCGTCGACGGTGGGGCGTGTGGGTTGGACTGGGTTTCCGTCGGCTCAACCATCGCCGTCGGTGTGAACACCTGGAACGGGGATCTCAGCACCGGGCTGTGCTCGGTCGACCGGGAGGCCGCCGTGGACGGCATTGGAGAGCGGCGACCACCGCTGAACCCCGGCGATCCTTTGGCCGTCAACTCGGACCAGGTCATCGAGGCCGTCGACATCGCTGACCCTGACGACGAGCTGACTACCTTGGAAGTCGAAACTGCCGAAGTTGTGATCGACGTTACTGATGAAACCCCATCGGAGAGCACGACCAGCCAAATCATCGTGGTGGCCATCGGTATTCTCTCGATTCTCGGTGCGGCAGTCCTCACCGCGGTTCTGGCCCGCCGGTCTGATTGACGGCGGCACCCGAAGCCTGAAATCAAATCAACAAGATTTGATCCTCAACCCCTTACGGTTGCATCCGATACCTGACCTGTAGACTCACGCTTCGGACAAAACGTTAAGGTTTTGCGACGTTTGTCCGACGTCTGACACATGACCACCGTTAACGCCGACTCCGTCGCGCCGCCCCGGGAAATCCGCCCCGCCCGTCGATCTCTACGGAGATCCGTGCTCACGCTGGCTGCACTGCTGGCGGTGTTGCTTCCCGCTGCTCTGAGCAGCGGACTGCCGGCTGCTGACGCCGCCACCGCCCAGAGCACCCCGTACCGCATCACGTTCCCTATCGCCGCCGACCGAATTGACGATCTCTACTGGACCGACACGTGGGGCGCACCCCGCAGCGGTGGCCGATCGCACATCGGTGTTGACCTCATGGGCGACAAGATGATCCCTCTGGTGGCAGCCAACGACTCGGTGGTCACGTGGGGTGAATTCGACAATGCCGGTGGCAACATCGTCCGGCTCCGAGACGACGCCGGGTGGGAATACCAATACATCCACATCAACAACGACACTCCAGGCACCGACGACGGGCAGGCCAGCTGCCGGCAAGCGTTCGCCGCCAAGATTTGTGACAGCCTCAGCGGCCACCGCATCCAGAAGGGCCTCAGGTTTGAGGCCGGCGAGTTCATCGGCTACCTGGGCGACAGCGGCAACGCCGAGTGGACCGCGCCCCACCTGCACTTTGAGATCTACAAACCGTCCGGCGGCAGCGTAAGCCCGGTCAACCCAACCCCATACGTTGACGCCGCCGCCGCCAACCCGCCCCCGACCAGCGGGGGCACACCGGAACAGATCGCCGCCTACGACCTGTTCAACCTGGCCAACGGACGCCCGCCTGCCACCGGCGAATCCGATCACCTGGTGTCAAGCATTGAAACCGGTGGCGAGGCGGCTGCCATCGCCGCCCTGTTGGAAGACAACACCGAATCGGCCAAGGTCGATCGCCTCTACCGAACATTCTTCCGCCGCAGCCCGGAAGCCACCGGACTGACCTATTGGACCCAGCGACGTGGTGGTGGACACACGCTGGAGGCGATCGCCGAGTGGTTCGCCGAATCCAGCGAGTTCCAGAACCGCTACGGCTCGGGAACCTTCGAAGACTTCCTCGACCGGCTCTACCTGGACCTGCTGGGTCGACAGCCGCAGGAGTCGGGCAAGGAGTACTGGCTGGACCGGCTACGCCGAGGTGAGGTCAACCGCGGCACCATCGTGGTTCACTTCAGCGAAGGCGAGGAAGCCCAGCGCATCTACCAGTACCGAACGGAGCGGGCCGTTCTGGCTCACCTGCTTGGCCAGGATCCCCCCACGGAATCGCAGCTGGCGGAGTGGGTTTCGCTTCGCTCCGAC
>JAHDFR010000144.1 GCA_020628065.1 Acidimicrobiales bacterium | reverse complement strand
TTGCCATTGGGGACCACAGGGTCGGAACCGCAATCAGCCGTCGGCCGGTACTCGACTCCGGCGTAGGTGGACGCCAACCCGGCCAACTCGCCATCCAAACGAGCCACTTCAGTGTTCTGACAACCGGACACACCGGTCAAGATCACCTGCGCACTTGGCGCAGCACTGGTGATCTGATCCAGCGCCCGGCCGGTGTCGGCCACCAGCTTGTCGACAGCCGCACTCAGATTGCCCGAACCGGCCACAAGGTCAGCGGGCCCCGCCGACAACGAGACATGGGTGGTGGTGGAGTCGACCCAACCCTGTCGGAGCTGAGGCACTTCACCCCAGCGAGAGGCAGAACCGACAATGTGGTCACCCATGCGCGCCCCGTTGCAACCAATGAGGATTGCACTGGTACCCACCGAGCCGTCTACGCCGTCGACCAACGGCTGGTTCCAATTGGCGTTACGGCGACAACGGTTTTCCCGGTTGGAAGACGTCGACCCAATATTCGTCGGCTTGGTCCACACACCAACGTCACCACCGGCGGTAATGTCACCGAGAGCCACATAGGAAACCTCGGGCGGACCATCGGTCGGGATGAGAGCCACAGCGTCCCACGCGATGTTGATCACTCGGCCGGCCGAATAAAACGGATCGGCCACCCCAGTATTGCCGACCGGATTCCCGTGGTCAGAATATGTTTCGTTGCTCAGCTCAATCCTGGAACCAGAGCCAAGATTGGCGAACCCCAGATCAACCCACTGATTCTGATTCCACCGCTGGTTCACAGTCCGGCGTAGCGGATCGCCACCGGCGCCGTCAAAAATCTTGTATTCGGCCTGGTAGGTGTCGGCCCCCACCGTTGGGATGTGGGCCAGCATCCGATACCAACCGCTGGTTCCAGACGGTGGTCGCCACGTTCCCGTGATGGTGTGATTCGGCCGGGTCTGCCAGTTGGTATGGGTCCGATAGAAATGGCCGCCGTACCCGGTGCCGATCTGGTTGAAGTCAGCCGACGCCACCGGATCAGCGAAGGTGATGTCGAACGACCCGGCGCTCTTCACGTTGGAACACCCGGCAACATTCGGGGTACCGGCCGGGACATCATCGATGATGATGGCGTTGTCCGGTATCCGATCCAGCGTGCCGAACGGCGGCATCTCCGCATCGTTGGGAGCACAAGCCGCCGGGTACGGGCGACGGTCGGCTGGCTCGGCCTCACCAGCGGTATAGGTGGACGATCGCTCGGTCACTCCCGCCCCGGCAGGAGGGGGCAGGAACGGCGCCGGCTGATTCCACCAGCACCTCCGATCGGAACGGGTGCAGAAGCTGCGGTCATAGCGAACCGGAGCCGAACCCTCGAAGTAGTTCTCGTCGCAATCGTTGTGCGACGTACACAAGACAAACTTGTCAACCGGAAGCTTGAACTTGCTGGCGTTCGGGTCGTAACCATCCGGTACGACCACCGGCAAGCCCAACACACCCGACCCTGAACGGAACCCCCGTTCACCCCGGACGAAGAACCCGTTTTCGGCATAACCGAGCACCCGCTCGGGATAGCTCCAATCAGCCGGACGGCGGGCGTCATCATAGGAGTCCCGCAGGTAATACATCCGGTCGAACTTGTAGTCACTGTTTGCCGGGTTGTTGGTCCAACCCAAACCGGCCTTACCCGACGACTCAACCGTGTTGTAACCCGAGTTGTAGGCCCACAGCGCCAGATACCAATTGTCGGCAATCGCCGGATCCATGTCGGCCGTGATCAGGCCGGCAGCACGCAGCTGATTCCACTTACCAACCAAAATGTTGTGGGCCGCCGCAATGTTGGCCACGTAGTCGGTGGCGATCATCTTCTGCTGGGCAGCAGAGAAAACCTGACCGGCCTGATCGGCCCGCATCCCGTCAGTAACCTGACCAACGCCATACCCACAATCGGCCCGGCTGGCATCAACCGAAACGACCCGACCATTGCTGAACCTGACGCCGTAGTAGTTACCGACCAGAGGTGAACTGGCAACACCGGGAATAGCTCCACGCGACGCTTGCCACAAATTCGACTCCTGGGCGAGAATCCCAAGAAGGAGTTGGGCAGGCACCCGACCACCACCGTCGATCGCACGCCGAGGAAACTCAGCACTGGGCGAGTACGCGGCGAGCCCGTTGTTCCGCCAATTGGCCGGACGGCTCACGTCCAGATTTCCACGCACCACTCGATGAACAGCCCACTCGATCTGCTGGGGCGACGGCTGAATGACCTGAACCTTCGGATCAGCAACCGGCACCGCACACACATCGGCCACCGGTAAATCAACGGCCGTCACCATCCCGGCGGCGGTGGCTACGCCCTGCCCGATGAATCCGAAGCGGTCGTTCACCACAGCCGGCTCGGTTGTCTGCGACGAGAACATAATCATGCCGGGACGGCTACCCGCCGTGGAGCCAGCACTCGACCCCTTGATCTCCACCTGGGTGACATCGTCAACAACCCGAATGTCGCCGGTGACCTCACCGTCAAGCGACACGCCATCAGGCAAATCACCGGTTACTTCAAGAACCTCGGTCGAGGTGTCGACGACGTCAACACCGTCTTCGGTCACGAGCAGGTTGTCGCCGTCTTCGCCGGTCGACCACTTCAATTCACCAAGGTTGCCTTGAGCCACCAGCTTGCCTTTGGCCCCTTTGCCTCGAGGAGACTTCACCTCAGCGGCGGACAAGCTGCGGGCCTCAACTTCGTCGTCGTCAGAGATCAACAGAAAGTCGGCACCGCCATCACCAGTTGCGTGAACATCGACGAATTGACCCTCCCCATCAGCCACAACGTCGACATCGCCGTCCGTACCGACCTCAACCAGAACGTCCCCAGCGGAAGCCAACACCGCGCCGCTCTGCATCGGAGCCGGGAACCGCAACCGTCCGTCAGCCTGCCCGACTGACACCCGGCCTGAAGACGCATCAACCGTCACAAACTCAGTCGACCAACCATCATCGACATAGCGCAATGCAGTTACCAGGTCATCAGCACCGCAACCAGGCGAGTGGTAGCGAAGCGCCACCAACTCGTCTACCACCGAAACCTCGCCCGCTTCAAGATCCACCGTGGCAAAGAACGCCCCGAAGTCCTGAGCGTCCGAATCCACTAGTTCCACTGGAGCAAACACCACGCCCACATGCTTGCCCGATCCTGTCACGCAGCCGTACCCGGTCCACAACGCAGCGGAAACACCACCGGCCGCCAAACGAGCGACCACACGGGCGGCCTCACCGTCACCGACAACCACCTCGACGCCATCGGGCCCCGGTTCGATCAACACGACATCGGCAACGCCGTCAACTTCGCCAAAGTCCGGGCTCGGCTCAGAGTCAAACAGCTCTTCGCTCAAGAACTCCAGCGGTTGCCCCCGCTTGTCCGTGAGCTGCCCACCGTCGCCTTGGCGATTGGCCCGGGTCTCATCCCCTCGACTGGACTGATCACCGCGGCCCTCGTCGGGTGACAAGACCGGCGGGCCCTGAGCCGCCACCGGCAATGCCGGAAACACGCCACCAAACAACGAAAACGCCAAAAAAGCAGCGGCGAACCGCAACCAATACCGCACTAAAAATACCCTTCCGCACCGACACACCGCCAGCACTTCATGGGAGCACCACCCAAGGCACTCAAATCCGATCGGAATGAAACCTAGGTCAGATCAACAAGCTTGTCAAGCAAGCCCGGTTTATTCCATCGGCCCACTACCCGAACATTCGATTACAAGTCCGCCAACCCCCAAAGCACAGCGTAGTTGAAAACCAAATTTCTCTTGACTCTGGCCTAAACCATGACTAATGTCCGCAAATGTCTCATGGCCTTACCGTGAGCCTTTCGACTCAAAGTGAATTATATAGAATCTGTGATTTTACAAGATGTAGGAGACTTTTTTTAAAATGAGACAGACCATCGTAAGAAGTTTGCTTGCGTCTATCGCAGCGTTTGTGATGACGGCGCTAACTTTGCTGGCGGTTCCAGGCCCGGCCTCCGCCTACTGCCAGGGGAGTGGACACCGCAGTGTTAGCTCTATTCACGGCATCGAATCGTACAGGTATATCGGAACTTGTGACGGTGACAAGAGATACAAGGGAAAACACAAAGACCAGAAGAACAATGGCGCCAACACGTATTCAACAATCCGAGTTTCTTTCCCCTACTCAGACAAGGGTTCCGCCTGGGTGAGCTCAACTCGCGACGTATGGAACTACAAGGATTACAGTTACTGGAGCGACGGCAAGGAACACGTATTCCAGATCTGCTTGGATAACAATACCAAGAACTGCTCGTTTACCCGCGTAGTTTGGGGTGTCTGACGCTTTGGGCTCTATGGAGCCGCGACGCTGCTGCCGGCGGCCAATCTGGATCTGGATTGTTGGACTGACTATCACTTATTCCGGCCTGACGTCGTGTGCGGGGCCTGATGAACAGTTGACCGACGGTGATGGGGCAAACCTAGCCGCCGAAGTTAGCGCTGAAGGTGCCGCGCCATCGGAAAACTTGCCAACCCTGCCCTTCGGCTCCCCACAAGCGACCGTTCCCGCTAGTGACGACACCCAGGTTCCCAGGTCACCGGTCGAGCTGACCCTCGGATATACGGCGGATGCCGAAGAGCTCGCCACCGAATACTACGAGGCAGAGCTCGCCTACTTCGAATCAATCAGAATATGCATGGCGAAAGAAGGCTTCAGCGAGCTATCTATTCCCGATGTCGAGCAAAGCGAGCCTGAAGACTTTCTTGCCCGTGACCGGGCGGCTGCGCTTCGTATACTCGGATATGGAGCAACACTGCATGTTCGCAACGAGTTTGAAATCGCTTCAAACGTTATCTCGGGAGTAGAACAGACTTCTGAGGCCCAAACTCCCTTATCCAAGCTCTCCGAGGAGGATCGGATCGCTTATGCCAACGCCTGGAGTCAGTGCGAGTCAACAGCATTCGCCGAGACACCGAACCCTGCGCTTAGCGAGCTTCCCTCCCAGATAGCCGAGGACGTGTATGCCATACGAGAGGCGGCCGAAACAGGTGAAGACGCCATTCTGGCCTGGAGCGATTGGAGCCGCTGCATGGCCGAGGAAGGGTACAACGTGGCGGACACCTTCGAGGCGGAAGAATTGGCTAACGAGTTCTTGGAACCAATAATGGCCACAGTTTTGGAGCTCCAAGGAGGCGGTGACGAGGCCGACCTCGAAAGAGCCGGAGCTCAACTCGAGCAATTCGCTTCTCTAGAGCAAGAGCTGGCCAATGTTGACGCCGACTGCTCCGAATCGACCGGTGTACATAGACGAATCCAGGAAGCCATTTACGAAGCGGAAGCCGAATGGCTCGACTCCAACCTCGAAAGAATAGCCTTGGTTCTGGCAGAGGAGTGACCTAGCTCGGCCTGAATTGAGCCATCATCTAGGTAGCGTCCCACCATGACGGCAATCGACGGGGTTGACTCCATGTGAGGCTGGAGGGTAGGTAAGGGATGTCCTTCTTCGCACAGGTTTCCGCACCTATTTCACGTAGCCCTGCTTGCGATCGTTGGCTGCGGCCTCGGGATCGCGCTCCGAGGGTGGGCCGAAACCGCCGCCGCCGGGAAGCTCAAGGATCAGGCGGCGCTCGGGTGGGATGATCTGTTTGCCTTTGGAGCGGAACGGGGTGCCGTCGTCCAGGTACACCTTGCCCGGAGCACCGTCCTCACCGCCGTGGCGACCCCTCGCCGGATTCTCGATGCGGTCGAACATGGCCGAGAACACAAACTGGTAGCCCTCGGTGGCCGAAATCTCAATGGTCTGACCCAGGCCGCCCCGCTGGCGGCCGGCTCCGGCTGAGCCTTCGCGGATCTCTTTGCGCCATACGATGATGGGGCCGACCTGCTCGGTGGCCTCGGCGCTCATGGTCATCACCCCGGATGGGAAGGCGGTAGCGGTCAAGCCGTCCAACATCGGGCGGGCGCCGGTGCCGCCGCTGTTGAACATCAACAACTCAACCGGCGGACGGGGGTCGTTGGCCGGATCGGAGGCCCGGGCGCTGGCCTGGAAGTTCCACAGCGCCCCCGCACCCTCAGCCGGGATGCGGTCGGGCAGGGCCTGAGCCAGCGCACCGAGACACAGGTCGGTGACAAAGTGACCCATAACGTGGCGCACCGCCACCGGGTCCGGCTCTTTGGCGTTGAGGATGGCACCCTCGGGAGCCGACACCGTGAACGGGGCCAGCGAAGCGAAGTTGTTGGGCAGCTCGGGAGCCAGGGCCACGATCATGCCGTAGGTGAAGTAGGCCTGGGCGTAAATGATGGGCACGTTGATACCAAACCGGCTGGTACCGGACGTGCCGGTGAAGTCGGCGTGCATACCGTCATCGGAGACAGTGAGAGTCACCTCCAGATGCACCGGCTGGTCGTAGCCGTCCACGTCCATCGAGTTCTTGTAGACCCCTTTGGGCACCTCGGCCAGGGCGGCGAACACGGCGTCGCGGGTGCGATCAAAGATGAACGACGCCAGCGGAGCAATGGAGTCGAGGTTGAACTCGTCCATCATCTCCAGCAGCCGACGGCGGCCGGTCTCGTTTGACGCCGCCAGACCGTGAATGTCACCCACCACCTGGTCGGACTCCCGCACGTTGTGGCGGACGATGTTGACCAGCTCCTCGTTCAGCTCACCTTTGCGGGCCCAGCGCATGATGGGAATGCGCAGACCCTCTTCATACAGTTCGGTGGCGTCCGGCCCGTACCCCCGACCGCCGACGTCAACCACATGGGAGGTGGAGGCGAACAGGCCGACCAGCTCCTCACCCTTGAACACCGGGGTGGTGACGGTGATGTCGTGCAGATGGCCGGTGCCCTTCCACGGGTCGTTGGTGATGTAGACATCACCCTCGGCCATCTGGTCGACGCCGATCTCATCCAAGAAGAAGCCGACCGACGCCGCCATGGTGTTGACGTGCCCCGGCGTGCCCGTGACCGCTTGGGCCACCAGCCGACCCTGGGCGTCGAACACCCCGGCCGACAAGTCACCGGCCTCCCGCACCGAGGTGGAGAACGAGGTGCGGATCAGCGTCAACGCCTGCTCCTCGACAATGGCGATGAGCCGGTTCCACATGATCTGGTTATGAACCATGTCGGAGTTGTTCACTGCAGGCTCCCTTCGATGCGACGGATACGTAATGTTTGATCGTGCTGCACTACGGCCACGTGGTGTGAACCCAACACGGTGGTGGTCTGGGACTCGACGATGATGGCCGGTCCGTTGACGGTTGCCCCGACAGCCAAATCATCACGGTGAATGATGGCGGCGTCAACGGCTTCACCGGCCACCGGGTCATACACCGGGCGACAGGTGTCGGTCTTGACGGCCACGCCGGGCGCTACCGCCTCCAGCGCAGTCGGAGGGTCAACCACCGACGCCACCCGCACCGCCCAGCTGACCGCTTCAACCGCCAGGCCATCGATGGCCCGACCGAAAAAACGCTCATAGGTTTTGGTGAACTCGTGCACCAGGGCTTCCGACGCCAACAGGTCAAACGGCCCGGCCGGGACCGTTACCGGAATCTCCCAGCCCTGACCCCGGTAGCGCATGGATACCTGACGCTCAACCTTGAGCTCGGCTTCGGTTGGAGCACCCTGGCGTACAAACGATTCGGCTTCAGTGGTCAGCTCCTCCAAAAGCAAGGCCACGGCGACAACATCGAAGTCATCCGACGAGGTGTGGAACGACCGAACGGCCTCATAGGAGAACGGGGCCAGCAGGAAACCTATGGCCGAGCCAACCCCGGCGCCGGTGGGCACCAGCAGTTCGTCAACGCCCAACTTGTCGATCAGGCGGGTGGCGTGTAGCGGCGCTCCCCCACCAAAGGCGATCATCGAGTAGTCGGCCAGGTCTTTGCCGTTCTCCACCGCATGTACAGCGGCGGCGTTGGCCATGTTCTCGTCCACCATCTCGGCCACACCGACGGCGGCGGTGCGGGCGTCAACCGCCAGCGGTTCGCCCACACCCTGAAGCAGTGCAGCCGCCGCCGCTTCGGGTGACAGCTGAATCGACTTGGCCCCGAAAGTGTCTGGATGCAGCCGACCCAGCTCCAGGTTGGCGTCAGTGACCGTCGGCTCGGTGCCACCGAGATCGTAGGCCGCCGGGCCGGGCTCGGAACCGGCCGAGTGAGGGCCGATGGTGATACGACCCAGCGAATCGACACCGGCAATGGAACCACCACCGGCGCCGATTTCGATCATCTCGATGACCGGGATGGAGATGGGCATACCGCTTCCCTTTTTGAACCGGGTGGTGCGGGCCACCTCAAACGTCTTGGCCGTCTGAGGAACGTAGTCTTCGATGAGGGCGATCTTGGCGGTGGTTCCACCCATGTCGTAGGACACGATCCGGTCCAGTTGGTGGCGGGCGGCCAGGTGGGCGGCGAAGATGGCGCCACCGGCCGGGCCGGACTCCACCAGGCGAACCGGGAAGGCAGCCGCCGTCTCCACAGAAACCAGACCGCCGCCGGAGTGAATCAGATACACCGGACAGTCAGCCCCCAGCTCCCGCAAGCCGGTTTCCAGGCGACGCAGATACGAGGCCATCAACGGTTGGACGTAGGCGTTGGCGCACACCGTGTTGAACCGCTCGAACTCCCGCATCTGGGGTGACACTTCGCAGCTAATCGACACCGCCACCTCCGGGGCGACGGCCAGCAACATGTCTCGGAACCGGCGCTCGTTCACCCCGTTGCGGTAGCTGTGTATGAACCCCACGGCCACCGACTCGTACCCGCCGTCGATGATCTTGTTGATCACCTCGGCGGCCGCCGCCTCATCAAAGGCCAGCAGCTCCTCGCCCTGGGCGTTCAGCCGTTCGGGCACGGTGTAGCGATCACAGCGTTCTATTAGAGGTGTGGGCAGCACGATGTTCAGGTCGTACTGCTCAAACCGGCCTTCGGTCCGGGTTTCGATGACATCCCGGAAACCCTCGGTGGTGACCAGGGCGGTGCGGGCGCCCCGTCGTTCAATGAGCGCGTTGGTGGCCAGCGTGGTGCCGTGGATCAACTGCTCAACCTGGGTCAGGTCGACATCGTGCTCAGCAGCCAAAGCCTGCAAACCGTCGAGGATGCCGACCTCCGGCGCCTGATGAGTGGTCAGCACTTTTGTCGACAGGTACTGGCCGCTACGACCCGGGCCGTCTCCGACGGCGTTTTCGACCACGACGTCGGTGAAGGTGCCGCCAACATCGGCACCGATACGAATAGCCATCAGAGATCCTCAACCTTCGGGAACTCCGACGGCGGCTTGATGTCAACGGTGGCCGAGCGTTGCTGGGCCAACATGCCGCCGTCGATCTTGATGATGTCGCCAGTGATGTACGACGCGTCGTCGGACGCCAGGAACAGGGCAGCCCCGGTCATATCGCTCGGCTCACCTACCGTGCCCAAGGGGATGTTCTCCCCGCTGCGACGGCGGTACTCGTCGCCGTGGTTGTTGGTATCGATCGAGCCGGGCATGAGGGCGTTAACTCGAATGTTGTACGGCGCCAGATCGATGGCCATGGCTCGGGTCAGCGCCTCGATGCCACCTTTGGTGGCGTCGTAGGCGGTGAATGACCGATGGGCCCGGGTGGCGCCACCGGAGCTCATGTTGATGATGCAGCCGCCGCCCTGTTTGGCCATGATGCGAGCCGCCGGGTGTGAGACCAGAAAGTGACCGGTGAGGTTGACATCGATGATGCGTCGCCACCACGCTTCGTCGGCTTCAAAGAAGTGCAGCATGGGCGAGACGATGCCGGCGTTGTTGACCACAACATCGAGTCGGCCGTGAGCGGCCATGATGGCCTCGATCATCGATCCGACGGCCGCCGAGTCGCTCACGTCGGCCACCGCGGCCATGGCTGAGCCGGTACCCGTCTGGTTGATCGCGGTCACCGTCTCGTCCACCAGTGCCGCGTCCACGTCGTTGACCGCTACATGACAGCCGGCCGTTGCGAACCGTTCGGCAATGGCCCGGCCGATGCCCTTACCGGCTCCGGTGACCAGGACGACTTTCTCTTCCAGTGACGGGTAGCTATTCATTGGTACTCCGATCTCGACGTTGGTAGTGCTGCTTTACAGTTGGCCGGCCATGGCGGCTACGGCGGCAATGGCCTCTTCGTTGCGGCGATAGTAGGTGTAGCCCCGGCGGCGGGTGGGGATGACAAGACCGGCGTCGACCAGCACTTTGAGGTGGCGGGATCCGGCAGGTTGGCTGATGCCCAGCTTCTCGACAATGAACTGATTGCAGGCACCGTGCACATCGGGGTCACCGTGTTCCTGCGGCGGAAAGTGGGCCTTCGGGTCCTTCAACCACTCCAGTATCTGAAGACGCCGTTCGCTGGCCAGAGCACTGAAGACAAGTTCTGCTTGGGCGAGGTCGGCATCGGTACGAGCTGACTCAAGGG
>JAHDFR010000143.1:9423-10522 GCA_020628065.1 Acidimicrobiales bacterium | reverse complement strand
GACGGCGAATTCCACGCCCCCGACGACTACCGGGCCACGGTTACGGCCGCCGCCTCCGCCGCCGGCGTCGAACCTCACTTCCACCATGTGGAGGTGTCGCCCGGAGGCGGATCGTTTCATCATGGCTGGTTGTGGCACGGTTCGGGACCCAACCGCTCAGGCCGTCATCGCAGGGCACTAGTACTGCACTGCGCCAACAGCGAAGCCCGGTTTGATCGCACCGGCTTCGGGCAGGGCAACGGTCCCATCTACACCCGTTACGCCCGCCTCACCGACGACGAAATGGACGAGAACCACTTCCCCATCCTGTGGCGCTCGGACGGTTACCGCACCCCGGCATCTAGCCGGCATCAAACGACCCCAATGTCTCCATTCGGTATCTATCCACCGCCAAGCCGGACCTCGACGGAGACAGCACGTACTATCGAGGCGTGCCCGCATTGGTTTTGCTCAACGGGATGCCGGCCGTCGGCAAGTCGACCCTGGCCTACCGGCTCATTCAGCGACGGCCCATGGCGCTCAACCTGGACATCGACATCATCCGGCATCAGATCGGCCACTGGCTGAGTCGACCGACCGAGGCCGGGCTGGCCTCCCGGGCCATGGCACGATCAATGGCCGAGATCCATTTGTCCGCTGGATTTGATGTGGTCGTACCCCAATTTCTCGGCCGACCGGGCTTTATCGGCGAACTGGCCGACGTTGCCCGGTCGGCAGGGGCATCATTCAGTCACATCCTGCTGGAAACGTCTCTGGAACAGGCGGTCGAAATGTTCGAACGCCGCCAGGCCGAGTCCAACAAACCCGATTCATGCCGACGCCGCCCGCCTGCTCAACGCCAACGATCGGCAACCGCCGGTTCGTAACTCGTTGACCCGATATCACCAGCTGTTGCAGACCCTGGTGACGACGAACCCTCCCGACCGGGCGGTGCCGGTTATCGACGGCGACGTCGATGACACCTTCGACCACGTCGTCAAGGCGCTACGGGAGTTGGACGTCGAGTGGCCCAACAGGACATAACCACCGGTGACCGGCGAACCGCTTTGCTAGGGTCGCGACATGACCGGGCGCGTCAACCATCGAGGCTGGATCGTGG
>JAHDFR010000143.1:0-9323 GCA_020628065.1 Acidimicrobiales bacterium | reverse complement strand
GCTGGAGGAGCTGAGGCTAGCCCTCTTCGCTGTCGTCGAACACGCCGGCGTCACCCACGGGGTCAACCTGGGCTCCGGTCGGGATTGGGGGCGGTGGCTCAGCACACGACGACTGCACCCAGAATGAAACCGAGCGCTGATACGGCGACGTGTCACTGTCAACCGAAGCATCGAGTCTGAGGTGATGACCTCGTTCGTCGTCAGCCTCATCGGGGGTGCCGATCATGACGAGAAGCTGGCGTTTGGCATCGGTTCGGTCGTCGGCCTCTGAACCCAGTTGCACGGCGATGTCGCCGCTCCGACGATGATCAATGGTCAAACCGGGGTCGGAGTCCGAAGCCCCGGGCACAACGGTGGCGCTGATGTCACTCTCGCCGGCGGAACCGGGGTTGATCACAACCCCGAGGACCAGTTCGTCCTCGCCTGCAGCCAGATCAAACCCGTCGGTCTCGACCACAAATCCGCAGCCGGCCACCGTCGGTTCATCAGCCGTGTTGGCACCGAAGTCGCCCACCATGGCCAGGCCGTCAAAGGTGATCTGACGGGCGTCGGTGTCGTCGGTCTCGTCGGCGACAGCAGCAACGCTTTCTTCTCCTTCGGCCGGTTCCTCCTCGACGTACGGGAGTTCAACCGCCTCACGTGACGAACCACAACCGGCCAGCAGAGCGATCAGAACCGCTCCAGCGGCGATGGGTCCCGCCTTTGCGGCGATGACGTGGCTCCTGAACCCGGTGGCAAAGCCTGGACTGCCCTCAAATGCACTACTCACAGCAGTGGCTATCGGCCGCCAAACCACCAACTTGAGCCGTCCGATCCAGATGATTCGCCGGCATTAAAGAAAATGGGCGATCGCGTCGAAGAAGCCCCGGTGCCGCTGGTGCGGCCCACGGATATCGGTCTTCCACGGCGAGACCGAAAGAGACGGAACGAGACGGACAATGAAGCATCTTGCGGCAGTAACAGGAACGGGCATTCTGGTACTACTTCTCCTAGGGTCGGTATTCGGATCGGCGGCCTCGGCCCAGGATCTGGCATCCGAACCCGCCGCACAGGACGCTGTCTGCGTCGTTGTGACCGACGGCGATCCATCCGTTGGCGAGCCGGCGTCCGTCTACTTCGACTTTGACGCCGCCCCCTACACCGGGCAGGAAGGCAACGAGGTGTACGTGTATGCCGACGAGACCTACCTGAATCAGGGAACACCGTCGTCGGGAGACTCGATCGCCATCGCCCTCCACCCGAATTCCATTAATCCCGACGGCTCGGTCACGATCGCCATCTACACCCAGGACACCTACGAGCAATACGACTGCGGGCACACAACAGTCGAGTCACCGACACCGCTCTGCACGGTCACCACCGATCTCACGCCGGCCGAAGGTGAGCACGCTCTGGTCGACTTCGACTACTCCGACCCCCGCTTGGCCCCATTGGAAGGCGGATTCCTCTACGTCTTCGGCGGCGACCAGTACGCCGCCCACGGGGAACCGATTCAGGATGAACGGATGTCCATCGTTCTGCCGGCCGAAGCGGTAACCACCGACGGTTCACTGGACATGACGATTCGCATATCTTGGCCCCAGCTGACGATCCCGTGCACCCATACAACCATCACCCCGGCACAGCCACTTTGTGTCGTGACGATTGACGAGACTCCCACCGACGGAGAAGCAGCTCTGGTTCGGTTCAACTTCGACAGCCCCCTCTACGCCGACAATGCAGACAAAGAGGTCGTGGTTTACAGCCAGACTGAATACGCCACTCACACGGTGGCCGTTACCGGCACCGAATCGCGCTTCCGCATCCCGAACGGGGCGCTACAGAGCGACGGATCGATCAGCTTCCAGGTCCGCACCAGCGAGCCCTACGCCTGGGCACCATGTGACGTCGAAGTGATCGCCGAGACACCAGTTTGCACCGTCACCACCGACACGACTCCAGCCGCAGGCGAACGAGCATTGGTGGCGTTTGACTTCACCGACCCGAGAGTGGCCGACATTGACGGCCAGGTGGCCTACATCTACGGCGACAGCCTCTACTCGGGCTACACCTTCCCTCAACAAGGTGACGTGGTGACCGTGGCCATCCCCGAAGACGGAGTGGCCGAAGACGGCACCGTCAACATGCGAATCGTCCTGTCGGAGAACTGGGCCGAGAGCGACTGTGTGGCCACGACAACCGAGCCCGGTGAACTCTGCACCGTCGACGCCGGCGAAGATCCGCAGGACGGGGACACCGCCGTCATCAGCTTCAATTTCAGCAACGACTTCTACGCCTCGTCGGATCAGGGCAGCGTCTACGTCTTCAGCGGCGAGCCGTACCTCGGGACCGAACGTGTCACCACCGGGTCGACGATCGAAGTCACCCTGCCTTCGGGTTCGGTGAACCCCGACGGGTCAGTCCCGATTCAGGTAAGAACCTCAACGCCGGTGGCGTGGACCACCTGCTACACCGAAGCCACCCGGGAAGCTCCGGTTGTGACCACGACATCAAGCCCGCCGACCACGCAGGCCCCGGCCCAGTCGACCGCTGACCAGACAGCCGAATCCGACTCCACCACGACAACCACCGAGGACCCGTCGGCTTCCAACGAAGAAACGGCCGCACCGGCCGAAGAGGAAGAGTCATCGAACAATACGACCCACTCGATCCCCGATGCCGGGCTGGGCGAAGGCCCGGCATGCCAGGCCACCGTCAACCAGGACATGTTGCCCCGAGCGGCCATCGAACCGGATCTCGTAACTGTTCCCACCCAGGCCTACACATCCTCGTTCTCAACCGACGATGGAATGTTCAAGGTGCTGTCCGGTTCCTGGTCGGTCAGCGACGGCATCTACAAGCAACACAACAACTGCGGCTACGACTACACCGCCCTGCTCCGCACCCGTCCACTGGCCAACTACCGGTTTGAAGCCACCCTCGCCGCTCTCGAAGGTGACAATCATGGCGGCCTCATTCTTGGACAGGCGTCGGAGGACTCCCGCAGCGGCGCCGCCATCGTTGATCTCACCGACGGCGGTCAGAGCTTGCGGTGGGGCTACTACGACGAGATAGGTCGCTACCAGAACATCGGATCGGCCCCCATCGCCGGACCGTCTACCGGCCAATGGGTACAGCTCAAGGTTGAGGCCGTGGACGGCGTTGTTTCCATCATCTTCAACGGGCTGTCGATCGCCGAGTTCGAACACGACACAACCGCTGGCCACGTAGGCCTGGTGTCCTCGGTCTCGGTAATCGGATTCGACGACGTGACGCTGACGGCCCTGCCCTCAGGGAACTAGGTCGAGCGTCCCGACATCGAGATGATGTCAAGGATGAGCTCATGACTGCCGAGGACACAACTGTGAAACAACCTCTGCCCGGGAACAGCCGCCACGCCGACACTCGGTCGTCCGCTGCCGTCTGCCGGGCGATGGCAACAGTTGCTGCCCTGGCCGTCCTGGCCGGTTGCGGAGTCAGCCGAGGCGACCCGGTGGAGTCCAACTTCGCCAGAGCCGACGTTGTCGAGCTGGCCTTCACTGAGACAGTCGAAGCCGAGGACATCGAAGACCCCCTCAAGGACTACGAAGTCGTCGAGGTCCGCCTCGACGAGCCGACGCTGGGAGTCTTCGACTTTGACGCCAGGGACGCGTTCACCGACGAGCAGGTTCAAGGCGTCGATCTGTTCACCGAGGAACCTATGATCATCGCTTTCGTGACGCCGACATGTCCGATCTGCGTTGACGAGGCGCCAAAGCTGGCCAACTCCGCCTCACTGAACCCCGACATCAGCTTCGTGGTGATTCACAGCGGCGGCGACACCGAGCAGTACCAGGAGTACGCCGAGCGGGCGGGCCTGGCCGGGGACAACATCACCCACCTGGTTGATGGCGGAACCGAGCTGTGGTCCTGGTTCGGAGTCCTGGCCCAGCCGTCCTATGTCCTGGTTGACGCCCGAGGTAGCCTCCGGTCCAGCTTCGGAGCACTCCAGGACCACGGCCTGGCTCGAGCAGTGGAACTCCTCACCGCCGAAGACGGCTAGTCGTTCGACGTCCGGGAGGTTTCCAATCCGTGGTGCTGTCGGCCGTGGCCATGCAGGTTGAGCGAGAAGGACCGCTGTCCCCCGCTTACCCGATGGGCCAAGGCGCTGACCGGGCCGTGCTGGCGGTGGGCATGCTCCACCAGGTGAGGAAGCTCCTCGCCGGTGGCGCTTGATATCAGGCCGGCGCTGGATACGGCGACAACAGCGGCCACCGCCGCCACCGCGGCGGCCAGCCAAATAGTTACCCCTCCACCGAAGGTGGCGTAGCTGGCACCGGCAACAATCGGCGCCAACGTGGAAGCCACCGCGGCCACGCTGGTGTTGATCCCCTGGACCTGACCCTCCTCCCGATCATCAGCCGCCCGTGTAACCACCGACTGCAGCGTGGGCAGCACGAGAGCCAGACCTACGTTCACCAGGAACGACAACGGCAGGAACACCAGCACCGATGTCGGGAACCGCACAACAAACAGGGCGGCCGGGATGATGGCCAATCCGGCCAACATCGTCCCGACATCGCCGAGACGCTTCTCCACGAAAGGCAGCGTCACCATCTCGTTGAAGATCAGGAACACGCCGGTGGCCAACATCATCAGACCGACGCTGGCCTCGCTGATCCCGAGCTGGTCGACATACCAGAGGGCGAGGATGGTGGTGTAGGCGCTGAAGGCGAATGTGAACAACATCTGGAGGCTGAACAGACGATAGAGCGGCCCCCGGCCGGTGAGCATACGAGCCTTGGCGATCAGGTTGAGCTGATGGAGCGGGTTGGCGTCGAACGAGGGCGAACGTAGCTCAGGCGGCAGCGACTCGGTCAGGGTCGAAGCCATCCACATCAACGTGCCGGTTGAAATGATGATGGCCAACAGGGCCGGCCCGAGAAAGCCCAACGACGACGCGGCGCTGAACGAACCCATAGCCGGGCCGATCAACAGTGCAGCCCCTGTGATAGCGCCCTGCATGGAAAACACCCGAGTTCGGGCCTCCTCGTCGACCACGTCAGCCAGGTAGGCGGCGGCCACCGAGGCGTTACCACCGGTCAAACCGTCAACTAGACGGGAGGCGGCAATCAACACCAGAGCGAGCGTCGGCGTTCCGGTGGTGAAGTAGGCCACGGCGAACAGCACCCAACTGGCCAACGTGCCCGCCTGTGACACCAGCAGGATCGGTCGGCGACCACGGTTGTCAGCCAGGCTGCCGAGTATCGGGGCGGCGAAGAACTGAGCCGCCGGATAGGCGGCGATAAGCAGCGAGAACACAAAGTCGCTGTAGCCCAGGTCGCGTACCACAAACGGCAGAACGGGAATGAGCAGAGTCCCACCGATGGCGTTGACAAACGTCAGCAGCAAGATGGGGTAGTGCCGGGCGAGGGACACCATCAAGTAACTTCATACCGCGATCAGCCTAACTCTGCCGAGTGATGACAAGCTTGCCGCTGGTTGTGGTCGACTCGGTTCACAGCCCTGTCAGTCATCGTCTCGCTTACCGACCCACACCGAATACTCGGTGCCGCCCTTTAGCGTGATCGAGTTGGAGACAAAGCCGTTCGCCGGGTCTCGAACCCAGCGGGCGTACGGATGAGGTTCGTCTTCGGAATCTTCGATGTTGTCGGCCACAACCACCGAGCCGACCCGCAGGCAGGGGATCAACAGCTGCAATATGTCGAGGTAGAGGCCGGGGCCGCCGTCCAGCAGGAGCAGATCGACCGGGCCGCCGGGATCGGCCAATGTGGACCGGGCGTCACCGGTGCGCAGGTCAACGTAGTCCGCAAGACCGTCGGCCATCAGATTGCTGCGGGCGGCGTCGGCCTTTTCAGCTACCACCTCGGAACCGACCACCACGCCCTCTCCATTGTCTCGCAGCCCGGCGGACAGGTAAATGGTGGGAAACCCCGAACGACGAGCCGAACTCGACCACCCGCCGGGCCCGGATAGCTCGCACGGTCTGATAGAGGAAGCGCCCCTGTTCCCTGCTGACCGGCAGGTAGAAGTCCTTCAGATGGTGGGGCCAGTCCTCAGGTCCAGGCCCTACCTCGGACAGCGACGCCACGCGTTCGCGGATCCGACTTCGTTGGTCGTCTGCTTCTTGATGGAGTTGCGTCAGCAGGTCGGCAACTCGAGGGTCCGCCAGCGAGTTCACTAGCCGTCGGCTTCGGTCTCAAACGGCGCTTTGTACAGGTCGGTCGTCGTCATTTTTCTCCCTGGGGTGGGATGATTATCCGGGCCGCGGCAACTGCCCACAAGGTCTTGGCTTGTCAGGCTGGGGTCAAAATAGGACAAACCGGATTGTGACAGCCTCTATCAGGTGGGCATTAACAGACTGAGCGGCTCAGCAGACCGAGGCAGGATCGACGTTTGCTCCCGTGACGTGGTTGTAGGCGTCGACGATCAGCCGCACTGCAACCTCCAGCTCTTCGGCCGTCTCCGGGGTGTAGACCATGACCACGCCGTCCCAGAACCCGTCCTGGTCGACCCACGGGTGCAACTCGCCCCACTTGGTTTCGTGTACCTCCACTGCCCGGTCGACCGGCAGCCAGATATGCATGCTGCCGTCGGGATGAAAGTGCCCGAACTCCCGTCCTATCTGGAGGACCTCAGGCTTGGCGGCGGTCACGTCTTCGGCCAGCGTGAGGCTTCGGGCCCCGGGCAGCGAGAGACGCGACTCCCGTTCAATCACGCCGGGAAGTGAAAAGGCCAGCCTCCGAAGTTCAGTATCAATCTCGGGCACCGGATTGGCGTCGATCTGAATGTGGGGGACGCTCCCAGTCGTTTCCTTCCGCTCGCCAATTCGTTCCGGTAGCGCGTCCAGTGATTCCGCCATGTCCTTCTCCTGTTGTTCGCATTCCGACGCTGAAACCGGCTGGTCGACTGTTGTCGGTGAAAGGTCCGCCTCGTCCGAACGTGTCGCCTCTTCGCCCGCTTCGGTTTCTTCGGCGGTGTTGGCTTGCTCCCCGGTCCCGACCGACTGATCGGCAACACTGCTGCTGCAGGCGGCGGCGATAACGGTCACGGCGACGAGCATCGCCATGGATCGAATCACTCGGGGGAAGGTAACAGCGACGGCGGCGATGGCAAGTAGCATGGCGAGCATTGTTTCTACTGCGGCAACTGCGCTCACTGCAGCCCGGGCGATCTTGTCTGGCACAGAACCTCCAGGCTTTGCGCAACGAATTGTAGCTTAAGGTACAGCACGCGTCTTTCCGTAACAACCGTTTAATGACAGACCAAAGCCAAGAAGAAGAAAAAGAGAACCCACGGACGACCAGGGTCAGGCAGATCATCCTTGACTGCGCCTGCGACCTGCTGCTCAACAGCGGCGCCGGTGAGGTGACCGCCACCCGCGTCGCTCAAGAAACCGGGGTGGCCAGAACCACCATTTACCGACACTGGCCTGATCAGGCAAGCCTGGTCATGGAAACCATCGACTGCCTGGTGGCACCACATGTTCCGACGCCGTCCAGCGGAAGCCTCGAAACCGATCTACAGAACACCCTGACAGGACTGCGCGGACGGCTTGTCACCAGGAACGTGCGGCCCGTGTTCGCCGCCCTGGTCGACTACTCATCTCGAGACAAATCGTTCGTTCCATCCCAGCAACGCTTTGTTGAGGGGCTAATCCAACCAACCACGACAGTTCTGGAAGCGGCCCAAGAGCGGGGCGAACTGCCGGCCCGCCTCGACTGTGCGGTGGCTGCCACGCTCCTCGCCGGTCCGCTCATCCACCAGTACCTGGTGATGCACGAGGACATCGAAGACGAGTTGATCAACCAGGTCACCACTCAGTTCATACGCCTTCACGGAACCCGCTAAACCGGCACCGTCATCATCTCGGTCACGGTCACCGTCACGGTCACCGGAGTTGGCGACGGAACTCGGTTGGCGTCTGCCCAAGATGCCGCATGACAAACCGAGCGAAGTTCGACGAGTCCGGGTATCCAAGATCCACTCGCACCTGGGTAAGCGAACGAGAGGTATCGGCCAGATGGCGGCGCACCTCCAAAGCGATCCGCTCATCGATGACCTGCTTGGTCGTTTGACCGGAGACCTGCTGACAGGCCCGGTCCAGAGTCCGGCGACTGTATCCGATCCGGCTGGCCAGCTGAGCGGCCGAGGGCCGCTCATCGACGTCCTGCTCCAACTGCTGACGGAGGCGGATGTAGGCCAACGGCAGCCCGTCCGGGAGTGCGGCGCTGCCGTCCAACTCAACCTCAAGGACCAACAACAACGCTCTCAGAATCGCCCGAATCAGATCGGCGTGACGCTGGGATCCGTCATAGCGTCGCTGCTGAAGCTCCAACTCACTCACCCACCCAAGCACTCTCGACATCTCGGAAGCGTCAAGACCCCAGCTGGAGAGCGCGGGCGCTCCGGGATACCAGGGCGGACCGCCCAGGTCGGACGGGTCGCTCTCAACCGGCCACGCAATCAGCTTGGCCTCGAAGTCGGGGTTGGCTTCGAACTCCTGAACCTGTCCCGGCCGAATGCGGAGCATGCTTCCCGACTTGAACTCGAACGGAACAAAGTCGACCCGATGCGTCCCGCTGCCACTGGTGCACATGATCAGCAGGTTGAAGCCGGCTCGCTGGCGGGCCGGAAAGAAGTGAGCCGGCATCCGACCCATCAGCTCCGACCAGTCGACCACCTCAACCGGGATGGTCGGATGATGCAGCTGCGGAGCAAAGGCCACGTCGAAGGTGAGTCCCACCGTGCCCCGTCTCCTGCTCTACGCCCTCTGGTCGATCATGTTCTTCACCCGGTCACGTTCTCCAGCCGATTACGTTCTCCAGCCGATTACACAGCCTTGGAGGCCACCCGAAGAGGTTGGTCGGGGCGACCGGCCAACCTCCTCGGGCGAACGTTTTCACGTCGATCGGCGAACCGTCAGCTCAGCTCAACCGACGAGGTAACGCCGGACTGAAGGTCGTAGCCGCCGCTGAACTCGACGACGATCACGGTGTCCGAATCAATTCTGACGTTCAGGTTCGGGTTGTCGCTGGTGAAGCCGGTGATGCCGTGAGGCTCAGCGAAGGTGAAGTAGTACCGATCGAACTTGCCATCGGGAAACAGGCCGAACACGTTGGTCCAGAACGGATCGTCGGCTGCGGCCACAACTTCGAAGTTGATGGTGTTTTCGGTGAAGTCAATGCTGTAAAGCCCGTTGATGTCGCCCACCGGGGTGCCGGCCTGGGCCAGCGCGGTTGGGAACTCGACGTCGGAGTTGGATACGGCGCCAAACTCGTCGAAGGCGTCATCGGGTTGACCAAACAGGCTGGCGTAGGTCGCCTCGGGCTCACCCGGGTCCT
>JAHDFR010000375.1 GCA_020628065.1 Acidimicrobiales bacterium | reverse complement strand
ACGAGTGGGGTGACTTCGCCAACTCGGCCACCACCGAACAGCTGGACCTGGCGGCAGAAGTTCAACGGTGGACGGGGATCTCCACCGCTTAACGGCCCCAAATAGCGCCGCCACGACCCGGGCGGGATCTCCACAACTCCTCCACACGCTCTCCAAGATCTTCACCCGGCACTTTCGTAGTGTCTCCCATATCAGCCAGCAACACGGCACAGGGAGGCACCAATGCCAGCCACACTCAACCAGACCAATCCGGCTCACACCACTGACGAACAGCCCGCCTGGGTCGAGGCCGGTAAGGCATGGAGTCGACATGCTCTCGACTGGGCCTACCGGTTCGAAAGCTACGGCAACGACGCCATCGAATCGATCTTTGGCCGTCTCGGCATCGGACCCGACACCGACCTGTTGGACATGGCTTGCGGCTCCGGCCTGGCCGCCACCCGGGCCGCCCGACTGGGAGCCACCGTGGCCGGACTGGATGCCAGCGATGCGCTCATCAACATCGCCCAAAGGCGCACACCGAACGCCGACTTCGTGGTCGGGGACATGTTCGAGCTGCCGTGGGATGGCTACTCGTTCGACGTAGTCACCTCGTTCAACGGCATCTGGGGTGGGTGCGACGCCGCTCTGGCTGAGGCCCATCGGGTTCTACGCCCAGGCGGATCGGTCGGCCTGACCTTCTGGGGCCGAGGCTCCAACCTCGACATGCGGGACTGGTTCTTCGCCCTAGGCATGTCGGCGCCATCAGTCGGTGAGGAGCTGATCGCCACCTCCTCCATCGGCACCCCCGGTGTGGTCGAAGAGATGCTCGCCATCACCGGATTCACCAACATCGAGCGTTGGGACGTCTCGGCCATTCTCGAATTCGCCGACGAGGACGACGCCTGGAAGGCGTTTCGCAGCCCCGGCGTAGTTGCCCCCGCCCTTGACGCCCTGGGCGAGAACGAGCTGCGGTCCCGACTGATGCCAACCGTTGAGCATCTACGAGCCGCCGACGGCTCCTACCGCATCGTCAACGAACTCACCTGTGTGACCGCAACGGTCCGCAAGTAAGCCAACAAACCAAACAGCCAAATCAACACACCCAAACCAAACAACAAATCCCATCAGAAGGAGATAATCCAATGACCATCACCGAATCCACCCCCGTAGACAACGGCGTCAACGTCGAAGCCTTGCTCGGCGCCCGTCAGGCACTGACGGATGCTCCCCCGGCCGCCGCCTTCACCTGGCGGGCACGCTGCGACTGGCAGCGGGGAACCCACGCCGTCACCGAAGTTCAAGGCTTCTTCGGCCTTGGCCAGGAGCATGAGCGGGGTGGGCACCGCCTCGACACCGATCACCCGGAGATCTTCGCCAGCGAGAACAACGGCATGACCCCTCCGGAGTCGGTCCTGGCCGGTCTGGCCGGCTGCCTCACCGCCGGTGTGGCCAGCGTTGCCCAGAACCGGGGCATCCAGCTCAACTCCGTTGCCGCCACCATCGAAGGTGACATGGACCTGCAGGGCATCCTCGGCATCGACGCCGACGTCCGCAACGGTTTCGGCACCGTCCGAGTCAGCTTCGACATCGACGCCGAGGCCTCCGACGAAGAGATCAAGGCGCTGGTGGCCCAGTCCCAGAAGCGCTCCGCGGTGTACGACATCATCACCAACCCGACGACCGTCGTCGTCTCGGC
>JAHDFR010000374.1 GCA_020628065.1 Acidimicrobiales bacterium | reverse complement strand
TCCACGGCTGCGGCCATGAAGGCGTCGACCGAGGCGGTGTCGCCAACGTCGGCCACCACCCCGTCGATGCCGTCGATTCCGTCACCACCGGTCACGCCGGCCACGGCAGCCGAATCGATGTCACAAACGAACACTCGGGCACCGGCGTCAGCCAGCAGCTCGGCCGTGGCCCGGCCGATACCAGCACCGGCTGCGGTCACAACCACTCGAAGGTTGTCAAGATCCAGCCGCATCGACAGCTACAGCCCTTCGGCCGCCAGGCCGGCACGACGGGCATCGAACTCGTCCATGTCTATGTAGCAACCCATCAGGCAGCGCCGCTCCCCCGGCTCCAGTTCAAACGCCGTCCGGCCGTGCAACATCCGGTGGTTGTCAAAAATCACCAGGTCGCCTCGACCCAACGTCACCCGAAGCTGGTTGGCCGGCTTGTCCACCAAATCCTGCCAGCGGGCCACCGCTCGGTACAGGTCCGGGGCGTCTTCGGCTGAGACTCTCGGAGAGCCGACAAGATCGGGCGCTCGACGCATGACCCCGTAACGTCCGGCGTGGTCAAGCCCGATCATCGGGCCGCCGCCAGTGAGGTCAACACCCGGCCGGCGGTAGGGGTAGGTGAACGGCACGGTGGTCAACAATTCCCACGATCGGGCATCAGCCAGCCGCAATCGTTCGGCCATGGCGTAGGCATCAACAAAGGTCGAGGCCCCACCGCTCGAAGCGGGCGAAACGCCAAGGTTGAACTGGATCCCTGGCGGGCTGGAGCGGTAGGGAAGATCGGCGTGCATACGTAACGCCGCTCGGCTTTCGACCTGACTCATCGGCCCGCCCTCCGGCGGCACCTCGGACTCAAAGGACCAGGTGAGCCCATAGTTGGTGTGCATCACCGGGCCTATCCGCTTGGCCACATCCAACAACCCGGCTTCAGTCGGCTCGACTCCACGCAACAGAACAACGCCGTCGAACCAAACCGAGTCGAGAATCGCTTGGAGAGAGTCGTCGAGGGCGTCAACCGAGATGGCCGGCATGGTCGAAATCGGCGAGGAAGAAACGCGAGGCTCCTCCACCTGGTGACCAGCGGAGGAAGCAAAATCCGCAGCCGAAATCAACTGGCGGACCTCGAACTTGGAGCTGTGCCCATCGGAAAACGAGATCTCGATGGTGTCGTCCATAGACGACGGTTGCAGTGGATGGACAGAGACGATCGTCAGGGACAGCCCCATGTCGGCCGGGTCGAACAGTCGCTCATTGGTGCTGGGACGGCGGCACGTTGCGCAGGTGCAGGCATCACGCAACCAGAGGGCATGGACTCGACCCTTCTCATGGCCAGCTGAGGTAACAGGCTTTGCGTCGCCGCCGCTTTGAGCATGAATTTCGATTGCCAGATGACGGTTGGCAGCCGAACGCCGCAGCGAAATCAACACGTTGCGCCCTCGAAATTCCTCTCCACCATCCCCGCAGGGTACATCCACCCAGGCAACAGGACCGAACGCGATTCAAAGAAGCTTCATACGCAACTTGTCACAGTCACAAAACCACGCCCCGACACCTCGGAGGAGACGGCCGTGGTGCGATTCCGCTCGGTGTGCAATGATGGGTTTTCGCCTGACCCCAAGCCGCCCTCAACCCGACGTCAGTGGGAGTTAAGCATGGACCTGTACGCACGGCTAAACATTCTCGGTGGTCACT
>JAHDFR010000373.1 GCA_020628065.1 Acidimicrobiales bacterium | reverse complement strand
ATCGCTACCCCCTCGAGAGGGCGTTGTATGTTCGGGCCGGCGCGGGTCACGACGCAAGCGCCGAGAGGGTTGCGATGCCAGCGATGTGGACCTCCGTCGGCCCCTACCGAACCTCGAGAACAGCTACTTGCCAGACTTCGCCCCTGGGCGCCACTAGATCACCGGTCGGTGAGTACATCACCAGTACCACACAGTCATCTAGCCTTACCTCGCCGTCCGACGACTCAACGCCGCCGGAAGAGGTGGCGAGTGCTGCCCGAATCGCGTCTGATACTGGCGAGTTGGGCAGCAGGTCGACTGCTTCGGTAGCGGTCGCGTTGTTGCCTGGTGTTGGTTTCAGGTGCCAGAACGGGTCCGGGTTGCTGTAGTAGTTGTGGTAGAACTCGAATTGAGTTCCAGCCGGGGCCTCAAGACGTTCGCCACACAGCTCGATACTCCTTTCAACTTGGATTCGGGATCCGGTTGACCAGATGAAGCCGGCGGTGACGCTGAGGAGCGCGAGCGCCAAGGCTGCGACATACACCAACTTGGTTCGCCCTCTCAAGAGAATCCCCAGGATCGCCAGGTCTCGAGGTCGTCTTCCATAACCCCGTTCACATCACGACCGGTAGTGACGAAGGTCTTGACCGACGCCGGCTTAGAGCGGTATCGAAGCAGCGCGAATTCTAGCGGTGTGACCGGCACGGCGGGGTCTTCAGGCACAACGGAATCGTACTCTTCCATAAGGCTCTCCAGGTAGAAGCCAGCGACAGCGGCGGAGAGGTACTTGTCCTCAGAAGAGAACTCCCAGCTCGACAGGGGGTCTTGATCAACGTCTCGGAACTGGCTGATGTAGTCGAGAATCTGATCGCCGTGCTCCGCGAACACGGCCTCTGCAACTCCTCGACTGATATTGAAGTGCCCAAACGAGGTGACTAGGCCGCGGGGGTTCCCGTACTGGGCCAATGGGCGCTTGAACGGCAAACGTGTTTCCTTGGCTTCTAGGCCTCAAGGAGATCTCCACCGAAAGAGAAGTCCATAGCGTTTGCAACTTGGTCAAACTCCGATCCGGCGGGCAGCGGGCCACGCCGGTCGTTGACTGGTGTGGCGCCGGGCAAGCCAACGTGATCAGCGTGGAGGAGGCCGGTCTGATCACGACGGAACGGCTCTCGGGAGGAAGGGAGGTTCTCGACCTCGCTCCAACAGTCGTTCGTCGGGTTGTTGTTCTGGTCGACTCGGCAGGACTCATTACCCGACGGGTCGACAAAGCCAGTTGGCCTGCCACTCACGTACATGTAGCGATTGGTGCCGTCGAGGACGGGGTCTGCCATGACGAAGCGACCGAGGGCGGGGTCGTAGTGCCGGGCGTTGTAGTCGATGAGCCCGGTACCTGGGTCGTCGGTCTGTCCAGTGTAAGTGAAGTCAGATTCGAGCTGATTGGAGGCTGCTGATCGGATGGCGCCGTAGGGCGTGTACCGCTGCATCGTGACCGACCCAGCACTATCGACGTTCCCAGTGCCGGAGCCGAGATGGTCGCCTACCACGAGTGTGAACTGTCCGTTGTCGGTGAGTCCGATGGTGGCACCTGCGAATCGGTGGTGGACCGCAATCCAAGTGCTCGGCCCACTCCCGCCCCCGCCACCGGTGGTTGGTGCGGTTGTGGTGGTAGTGGACGGTGCCGTCGTCGTGGTTGTCGGCGCTGTGGTCGTC
>JAHDFR010000012.1:48894-51870 GCA_020628065.1 Acidimicrobiales bacterium | reverse complement strand
AGCACCGAGTTCGGCAAGGTAAACGATCTGTTGACCACCATTGGTCTGCCCGAGGTCAATTGGCTCGGAGGTGGAATTGAGGCCATGTTCTCCGTGCTGTTCGTGAACATGTGGCTGGGTTTCCCCTACATGTTTCTCATCACCTCGGGAGCGTTGACCTCGGTCCCAGCCGAGCTGTTGGAGGCGGCGCGAGTGGACGGCGCCGGGCCGTGGAGGGCCTTCAGGATGATCACCCTGCCTCTGCTGTTGGTATCAACCGCACCGCTGCTGATTGGGTCGTTCGCCTTCAACTTCAACAACTTCGTTCTGATCTTCCTGCTGACCAACGGAGGTCCACCACTCACCGGATTCGACATCCCGGTCGGCGCTACCGACCTGTTGATCTCGTTCACCTTCAACCTGGCTCAGGCATCGGGTCGCGGCCAGCAGTTTGGCCTGGCCACCGCCATCGTTGTCGTCATCTTTCTAGTCCTGGCCACCACCTCGGCCCTCAGCTTCCGGCTGACCAAACGCCTGGAGGAGATCTATGACCAGTAGACAGATGCGTCGCTCGGTGATTCGCCACAGTCTGGCCATTCTGGGATGCCTGTTCGCCCTCTATCCCATCATCTGGATAGTCTCTTCCGCTTTCAATGCGGTGGACAGTTTGGGGGCATCTCGACTGATCCCCCGGGATCTGACCACCGAGAACTTCGTGGACGCATTCTCCAACCCGGTGGCGCCGGTAGGCCGATGGCTGTGGAACAGCTTCTACATCGCCCTGTCGGCCGGGCTGGCCAATGTGGCTGTTGCCGCCCTGTCGGCCTACGCCTTCAGTCGACTCAAGTTTTTCGGCCGTCGCGCTCTGCTGACCTCGCTGTTGGCCATGCAGATCTTCCCCCAGTTCCTTGGATTCGTGGCCTTCTTCATCATGGCCCGACAGTTCGGCGATGTGTGGTCCGGTGTGGGGTTGAACACCCACCTGTTCCTGATCTTGGTCTAAACGGGCGGCGCCGCCGGATTCAATGCCTTCCTGCTGAAAGGCTTCCTCGATTCGATTCCGCCGTCGCTGGACGAGGCGGCCGTCATCGACGGGGCCGGACCGTTCACCATCTTTTGGCGAATCATCATGCCGCTGGCCCGCCCGATGCTGGCGGTGATTTTCATGATCAGCTTTGTCGGAATTTTCGGGGAGTTCATTCTGGCCAGCTTCTTGTTGAACGGAGCCGAACGGTTCACACTGCCCGTCGGTTTGAACGTCTTTCTCCAAGAGGGCTACAACGCCAAATGGGGCGTTCTGGCCGCAACCGCCCTTGTCGGCGCCGCCCCCATAGTCGCCGTCTTCCTGATTGCGCAGCGTCACATCATTGCCGGATTGACCGGTGGCTCGATCAAAGGTTGAGGTAGTCGGCGTCGTGCCGGGTCTCTTTCGGCGCCTGGCGACCCAGTTACGGCCGACGCTGCTCCTGCCGGTCTCTTTGTTGGCTGTGGTGGCGGCTTGCGCTATTCCTACACCTGATCCACAGGAAACGTCCGGCCAGGAGTCGACGTCGGAGGTCGACACCGACGGCCAGCGGGACGAAGCGGTGCAGGAATCCGACGTGGGCCCGGTTGCCGATCCGGTGCGGCACCCGTTTGGGTCTCGGAGTATCTACTTCGTCATGCCCGACCGCTTCGCCAACGGTGATCCGAGCAACGATACCGGCGGCCTCGAAGGCGGCCCGTTGGAAACAGGATTCCTGCCAACTGACAAGGCGTACCATCACGGCGGCGATCTGGCCGGGCTGACCGAACAGCTTCCGTACATCGCCGGAATGGGTTTCAGCGCCATCTGGATAACACCCCCGTTTACCAATCGGTACGTCCAGGGCGACGGCACCATCGAAGGTTCGTCATCGTCCTACCACGGGTACTGGCAAACAAAGTGGGATCAGATCGATCCCCATCTGGGGACCGAACAGGAGATGCAAGATTTTGTGGCCGCCGCCCAGGCACTGGATATTGCCGTCGTGTTCGATGCGGTGGTGAACCACACCGGCGATGTGATCGACTACGCCGAGGACAGCAACGTCTACCGATCGACATCGGCGGCGCCGTACGTGGATGCCGAAGGTACACCGTTCGATGCTGCCGACCTGGCGGCGGGGGCCATACCCGTCCCTGCGCTGGCGGCCGAACGGTCCTTCCCCTACACGCCGGTCTTCGGTGATCCGGCGGATGAAACCGCCAAGTCTCCGGGGTGGCTCAATGACCCGTCGCTCTACCACAACCGGGGTGACTCTACCTTCAACGGCGAGAGCAACCTGTACGGCGATTTCTTTGGCCTCGATGATCTCTTCACCGAGCACCCGGAAGTGGTGTCCGGCATGATCGATATTTACGGTGACGTGATCGACCAATACGGCATCGACGGCTTCCGAGTCGACACCATGAAGCACGTCAACATTGAGTTCTGGCGTCAGTGGTCGCCTGCGATCCGCCGGCGGGCGATCGAGGCCGGACGACCGGACTTCTTCTTCTTTGGTGAAGTGGCGTCGACCGACCCCATCCTCGCTTCCAGTTTCACCAACGCCGGTGTGCCGTCGACCCTCGATTTCGGCCTGGACACCGCACTACAAACGTACGTGAACGGAGGGCTGGGAGCGTCCGTGGTAGCGGACGCCTTCGACAACGACGACTGGTACACCGACGGCGACAACAACGCTTCCATGCAGGTCAACTTCCTCGGCAATCACGACGCCGGCCGGTTTGGGGCGGCCGTCGCTCGTTCTCGGCCCGGCGCACCGGACGAGGAGTTGCTGCAGCGCATGAAGCTCGGATTCGACCTGCTGTTCACAAGTCGGGGGGTGCCGGTTGTCTACTACGGCGATGAGCAGGGCTTCACCGGCGCGGGAGGGGATCAGCTGGCCCGCCAATCGATGTTCCCTTCGGTCACGCCCGACTACCTCGACGATGAGCAGATCGGAACCGACGCCACACCGGCCGAGGACAATTTTG
>JAHDFR010000012.1:0-48884 GCA_020628065.1 Acidimicrobiales bacterium | reverse complement strand
CCGTTGTACAAACACATTGAGAAGCTCAACCGGCTTCGGGCTGATCACCCGGCACTGACGGTCGGAGCACAGGTGACCCGCCATGCGGAAGGTCCTGTTCTGGCCTTCTCCCGAGTCGATCGTTCGGCCCGGATCGAGTACGTGATTGTCACCAATGCCAACGGGTCGCTTACCGTGCCGGCCAGATTCGACACGTTAAGTCGCTCCACGACGTTCACTTCGGTCTATGGGGTCGACATGTCGGTTGCGGCTGATGCCGAGGGCGAGATTCTGGTTGAGATGCCGCCGCTGTCAACCGTTGTTCTTCGAGCGGAACAGCCTCTCGCCACGCCAAACGAGGTCGCTCAGGTGGCTGTTGTCCGACCCGAATCCGGGCAGGTCATTCCGACACCTCGGTACCGACTGCAAGCCGAGGTCGGCGAAGATGTGGTCTACGGCGAGGTGACCTTCGCCGTTGCCGTCGATGGAGAAGCCCCGGTTGTTGTCGGTGTCGACGATGCTCCGCCATACCGGGTCTATTGGGATACGACGGGCGTCCCCGACGGAGCGGCAGTTGAGGTCCTGGCAACCTTGGCCGATGGGTCAGGCCGGTTGACGGGTGATCGGGTACCAGCCGTGATGGGGGCTCGTCCCGAAACCGGGCGTTGACCGGATGGGCCGGTCGTGGCGTCAATTCTGGTCAGCCCTGGTGTCCGGGTGGCTACATGCCGGACGAACCCGTGGCTTCACAGGCGGATCGCCAGACCGTCTCCGGCGTGCACGGCAGGCCCACAGGTCGGGCTCCTATGGATCTAAGCGCGTCATTCACGGCGTTGAGGACCGCCGGAATCGCTCCGATCGTGCCCGACTCTCCGACTCCCTTGTAGCCGTAGGCGTGGAAACTTGACCTGCCTTCGGTGCCGACCAGCTGCAGCATCGGAACCTCGTCGGCTGTCGGTATCTGGTAGGAGGCGAACGTGCCGGTGAGCAGGTTGCCGTCAGTGTCGTACACCATCTGTTCACCCAACGCTTGGCCGATTCCGGCCACGATGCCTCCATGCAACTGGCCGTCAACGATGGTGGGGTTCAGCCGTACCCCGACGTCGTCCGACGCCGCGAACGCCGCAAGCTGGATCCTGCCTGTCTCGACGTCGAGTTCAACAACGGCGACGTGGGATCCCGACGGATACGAAACATGCTCCGGTTCGTGAAGGTCACCGCAGGTTAAGTCAACGTCGGTCGCCACCGCTCTGGCGGCCACCTCCTGCCACTCGACGAACCGTGCCGGGGTTCCGACGACGTGGAACCGGCCTCCGATTGTCTCGGAGTCGATGCTCCCGGAGGGGAGTTTCTCCAAATCTGTGTCGGCGCCGCCACCTCCGATCTCGGATGAAAGTGTCGGAGTGAAGACGATGTCGGCTGCCGAGGCTTCAAGCTCGGCGGCGGCCAGAACCCGGGAGCGCTCGATCAGTTCATCGCAGCTGTTGTGGATGGCCGCACCGGCCGTTTGAATCGACCGCGATCCGATCGCCCCCTGGCCGGAGGAGATGGCATCGGAGGAACCTTCAACCACCTCCACCTGATCGGCGGGAATGCCGAGACGGGACGTGATGATCTGGGTCCAAGCGGTCCGGTGGCCGTGGCCTTGATCGGTGCTGCCGGTGACAACCCGGGCCCCACCGTCGGCGGTAATCGACACCAGAGCCTCCTCACCGCCGGCACTGCCGGTCTTGTGGTTGTAGCACGCAACTCCGATACCGAGCACCGGTTGATTCACCCCTCCGCCAAGTCGATCGGCTTGGCGGACCCGCCACTGCTCGTAGCCGATTGCGTTCAATGCCGCTTCCAGATCGGCTGGGTAGTCGGCCTCGTCATAGATCGCCCCGACCGGCGTGGTCCACGGCATGGCCGATGCCGGAATCAGGTTGAGGCGACGAACGTCGGCTGGGTCTTTGTTGATGGCGGAGGCAAAGGCGTCGACAGCCGACTCAAGGGCGGCGATGTATGGTGCCCGCCCAGCTCCGCGGTAGGCCGAGGTCGGTGCGGTATTGGTGGCGGCGGAAACCGAGGAGAAGGCCAAGCGCTTGACGGCGTAGCAGCCGCTGAGATTGTCTCTGGTATAGGCGGCCGGCAACATGGCGCAAGACGTCGGATAGGCGCCGGCGTCTTTAACCATGTCAACGTCAACGGCATGGATCCGGCCCGCACGGTCCCCGCCGATACGGATGACAAATCCTTCGGCTCGAGCGTGATTTGAGGCCGTCAGGTTGTCGGAGCGACTCTCCACCCATCTCACCGGGCGACCCGCAAGGCCAGCCACCACCGGCAGAAGATGCTCTTCGGCTCCCCGGCTTGGCTTGCCGCCGAACCCGCCGCCCACGTGAGGGCAGGTCACATGAATTCGTTCCGGTGCCATGTCGAGGAGCGCAGCCAACTGGTCGCGGTATCCATGTGGTCGTTGCGTGGTTGCCCGGGCGTGAAGCTCGTACTTCGACTCCGACTCTGGCCCCGACCCTGACTCAGACCCTGATGCCGGCTCCGACCCGAGCGCCGACGCCGGAGCCGATGGGCTCCACCAGGTGATCAGGCCGCGTGGTTCGATGGGGGCGGCCGCCTGTCTCGGCACCTCAAGGGTGTGCTCCACCACGGTGTCGCAGCCGGCGAAAAGGCTCTCCCGATCGCCGTCGTGACCGTGCACCTCCCAGTCGATACGGTCGACCACGTTGCTCCAGCCGGGCTCGCCCGCCGCCGCCCGACCTGCCGTCCCGACGGCGGTGCCAACGTCGAACAACAGGATCTCGGTTGTGGCCGCTGCTCGCGGGTCGACAACGACGTCGAGAGGGGCAACATCGATCTCCACCAGCTCGGCGGCGTCGATGGCCTCGGCCTCGCTGGCGGCCAGAACAACGGCGATCGGCTCGCCAACGAATCGGACCACGCCATTGGCCAACAACGGCTGGGTGAAGCCGGGAGACAGCGCCGGACTCCACGGATGGCTCGGAGCCACGTCGAGATCGTCGACCGTGAACACCGCGTGTACCCCGTGAGCCGAACGGGCGGCTGAACAGTCGACGGTAACTAGACGGCCATGGCCAATGGGGGAGCGAACAAAGGCGGCGTGAGCGAACGGTTGGTCGAGCCCGAGATCGGCTTCGGTGAGATCGGCGATGAAGCGACTCCGACCGGTCAACAAGTCGGGGTCTTCCAGACGATGGATTGGCGCGGACCGAGGCGTGCTGAACATAGATGGCCCAACGGTACAGGAAAGAGATTGTCGGGTATCGAGTTTCAGGACGGTGGCGGGTTACCGTCGGCTACAGCAGCCGGTCGAGCCGGAACGGGGAGAGGTCGAGGCTTGACCGGCCGGTGGCGATGGTCTCAGCCACCGCTTCGCCCAGGGCGGCCGAGTGCTTGAAACCGTGACCGCTGCACGGCGACATCATGATCACCCGATCTGAATCCAGCCCGTGGTCGACGATGAAGTGATCGTCCGGCGTGTTGGTGTAGAGGCACACCGCCGTCTTGACGCATCGAGGTTGGACACCGCTCATCTTGGGTACAACCAGCTGGCTGTGAAAACGCTCGACCTCTTCAGCTGAGACGACGCGGTCAACCGAATGGGGATCGGTTGTCTCCAGAAATTGCTCTCCCAGAATCTTGAGGCCCGGCGTGGCGCCGGGAGGAGTGGGGAAAATGCCGACGTACTGTTCGTCGGTGTCACCAACCCACATGACAAATGGCATGACATCGGTTCCGGTGGCCTCGAGGTCGTCCACCTCGAACCAGTAGACCACCTGACGGGTCACGGAAAGCATCGTTGCGTGTTCCGAAGCGATGAGCTCGCTCATCCACGGACCGGCGGCGAGAACCACATGGTCCGCCTGGTAGCGTGCTCGGTCGGTGATCACCTCCACCCCGGCCGGGCCGGGGGTGACGGCCAGCACCGTCTCATAGGTGTTGATGGTGGCGCCGGAGGCGGCCGCCCGTTGAAGTTGGACCGCCACCGCCCGCTCGGCCATGACCAGACCGGCGGTTGGTTCATATCCCACCTTCTTGTCTTCGTAGCCCCGGAGACGAGGACACAACCGCTCCACTTCCGGCGGTGAGAGCACGCTGAAGTCAATGCCGGCGCCGTCCGCCACCCTGCCGGTGGCGGTGACAAAGTCCTCCCAACGCTGACCTACAACCGGTTCCTGTTCTGTGACGATCAAACCACCGGACTGCAAAAGCAGCGGGGTGTCGCAAACTTGCTCCAGATCTTGCCACAGCTGGTGACTGCGGCGAACAAACGGCAGATACTGTGGCCCCTCGCCGACGGCCAATCGGGTGATCCTGGTTTCAGCTTGGGTCGACCCGAACTGATGGGGCGGGTTGTGGCGATCCAGGCCGATGACGGAAATTCCGAGGCGTTGAGCGTGATAGGCCACAGCTGCTCCCATCGCCCCGAGCCCGACGACGATCAGGTCGGCGCTGGTGTCGGCAGCATCGGTCGGGGTGCTGCCGTACGTTTCTCGGCTTCCGGTCACTCGCCCTGCACCACACCCTGGCTTTGACGGTAGGAGATGGTCGGGTACCTGGGCGGATTGTCCGGGCCGTGACATGATGGCAGGCACTCCATCGGGTAGTCGGCGTTGGCGTTGTAGAAGAACGGCACAGAGTAGCGATCCCCGCCGGTTGGGTTGCGGGCGAAGTGCCGAGTGCTGAGGACGACGTCGTTCGACCATTGGCGGAGAAGTTCACCGGAGTTGACGATGAACGAATCGGGGAGGACCGGCACCTCAATCCATTGCCTCCGCTCGTGACTGTAAATGACCAGCCCGGGACCGTCGGTCAACAACAGGGTTATGAACGTGGTGTCGACGTGGGGGGAGATGCCGAATGTTTCCTCTTCTTCCTCCTCGTCCGAGTTGTCGGCGGACGGAGGATAGTGCGTCATTCGAAGTCGCCAGAACGGGTCGGTGAATGCCGGCTCGAAGAAATCCGGGGTCAGATCGAGGGCTACGGCGTATAGCGGGAGGAGCCGGGCGGCCAGATCGGAGATGGCCGAAGCGTAGCGTTCAACGACATGGCGGAAGCCGGGCAACGCCTCCTCGTTCAGCCACTGGTTGGCATCGGTATCGACACCGACGTCGTGTTTGATTAGGAAAGCGGCGTTGCTGTTGGGAGTCGGCCGCTTTGGAAGCTTGTGTTCGCCATAGGGCAGATAGCCAACGCCGCCAACCGGCCAGTCTGGGTCGTCCATCGGAATTGACTGCTTCACAGACTGTTCGAGCTGATGGAACCGCTTTGTCTGACCGAGTATGTCGGCTGTCAACTCTGGCGGAAGCTGGTGACCGACCAGCTGATGGAAACCGACTCGGCGCAAGGCGTCGGCCAGCGACACCGCCGCTTTCCTCAGTTCAGTTTCGTCGCCCGTACTGAACCACGGTCCGACATCGATGACAGGTACATCGTCCGGATCGGCCGAGACGATCGAGGACAGATCCCACGAGGCCGACTCGGCCTGCAGCTCCGCCTCTTTCTTGTTGGGGTCGAAGGCCATCGTGGTATTCGAGGATAGTCACGGGGCCAACGCTGCTGTCGATGCGGGCGCCTAGGACCTGCGTGAGTAGTCGCACGTCCTGAGCATCAAATGGCTAGCATCAAATGGCTCTTCGGCCAAGGCCTCATCGCAAGGGCCCGCTGGCGCTGAATGCCTACTCGCTAGGCTCCTTGGTCGGCAGGCTGTTCCACGTAGGAGAACCCCAGGGCCAGTAGCTCCATGTTGGTGGCCAGCGGCTTCGTTGCTTCGTTGTCGTCGGTTGCTTTGACCGGGTAAGGGGAAATCAGTTCGATGTTCATCGCCGAGGACGCCCGGGACAACATGTCGATTGGCTGGCTCATGGCCTCACCGGCCACAGCCTTCAAGAGAAACTCTCGACTTGGTTTGATGTAGCTGACGTGAGCTGTTGGAAGGCTGCTCCAGATGCTGGGCTGACCGCCGTACTCGTTCACAACGATGGTGGCGCCAATTGCGGTCGCCTCCCTGGCGAACTGGGTGGCCCGCTGCAGCTGATCGCCCGTGACCAGGGGATCGAACATTGAAGCGTTGAGTTCGAAGGCCAGACGCCTGGGAGAGATGCGGTGTCGCTCCAAGAACGGAAACAGTCTCTGGGCGATCGAGCGGTCGGTGCGGGCGATGTCGCTTCCCGGTACCGAGAAGCGTGCCGCCGAATCGTCGTTGAGGCGCTGGGCGACGTCTTTCAGCAGGTCCCACACGTCGTGGTCGGGGCCGGTACGTCTGGGTCGCAGCCAGCGCCATTTGGCTGTTGATCCGACGACGGGAACGATGTCCCAGTCCTTGGGCGCGGCGATCAGATGACGTCCCATCTGATCTACCGAGGCCATGGTGTCGGCCCTTCGACTGTCGGCCAGCTGACGCTCGGCCACCTCCACCACCGTGTCGCCGTATCCGGCGGCTGCGCCGGCGTGGAACCGGGTGGGTGCCTCCATCCTGGCCCCAGCGCTGGCGGCGGCGTCAACGACTTGATCGGCCCAGTGGCGATCGTTGAGCCGGAGTCCCTCAACCACCGTTGCGAACGTGGATCCGCCAATCCGGTAGGCCCGGATGGCTGAGGATTGGAGTTCGTGAAGAGCGTCCCCGACTTCTTCAAGAACGTCGTCCCCGGTGGTGAGGCCGTGGGTGTTGTTGATGTGGTCGAGCGATGAGATACGGATCATGACGACACCGAAGCGTTCTCGTTCCATGTGTCGCTGGTTGACCAACCGCTGGAAGTCGTTCTTGACGCCGAGTCCTGTCAACGGATCACGAACGATGCCTGACCTGGTCGGTGTTGCGGTGGCCAAAGGTCGTGGCCGCGCTCCATGATCGATAATATCCGCCGCAATATTCACGGGCGGAGCATCGGCAGCGTTGCCCAAAATCTGTATGAGCAGTGATTCGGACGGCCTACCGATCGACGGTGAGATCTACTCTCGCTGGTCGAGGTTGACAGCCGGCCCTGTACTTATGTCGGTGCACTTATTGCCGGCGTCCTAGTGGTCGGTGTACTGACTGCCGGCGTCATGGTCGACACTGCCCTGATTTCCGGTGTACTGACTTCCGGGGGCCTGATCAACGGTGTTCCATAGCGGAATCGTTCCGGATGCCGCGTCGAACTCGTCAAGCCAGACGTCATAGAACGTCGGGTCAGCGAAGTCGGCAGGATGGAAGCCGGGGAGCAGGCTCAACGTGAGGTTCGTTAGTAGCTCGAAGGAGAACAGGATCACCCATCGAATGAGACGTATCCAGGCCAGCGGGTGGAAGAATCGACGTTCGGCCCACAGCATGATCGACGTTCCGGCAAATACGAAGAAGACCACCAGGGCCAAAGACAGCAACATGGCGGCGACGAACTTCGGGGAGGCCATGGAGCGGGCTGAGGGCCGAACCGCGGCACGGTAGATGTCGTGAGCAACAGACTTGTGTTCCACCTCTTCGGCCAAATGCCAAAGAAAGAGGGTTGCCGCTGTTTCATCGGTGGCCGGATCGCTGAACAGCTCCCGTCGTCGAGCGGCTGCCCACCGGGCGGCTGAGTAGGCCATAGTTTCCGATGAAGCGGCAAAAGCCAGGCTGAATTCCAGTGACCTTGAGGCTTCAAGGTCGCGGTAGATCTTTTTGGACAGCACTTCCAAGCGGGCAAGCGACGAGTAGCGGTCAAGCAGTAGGCGGTTGAAGACAACGTGTTGCCCGAAGTGTTGTGCCTCCTGTTCGATGTAGATCTCGGCCTCGGCTCTTAAAGATTCGTTCAGGGCCGGCAGGGCGCGGCGGGCCGATCGGACGAAATAGGGCTCGATGGCCGGCATCAGCAGGGACACGCTGTTGGCGGCGCAGGAGAACTCAGGCCGATGCGGAGTCCAGACAGGTCTGGTCTCCGGTGGATAGCTGAATCGGACGCGTCGGGCGGTTGTCATGCTCAATCAAGTATCGGCATCAACGCCGTAATCCTGTGGGTATCGTGCCAGAGTGTTCTCGCAGAGTTCAGTGCGACCGTTGGTGGCAAGAGTAAACGTCGGACTGCTTTTCGGACTGATGGTCGGGCTGGCTGTTTTGACTGCGGCCTGCGTCCAAGAGGAAGCAGTCCCCATCGACCCGGCCAACCCGCCAACCACTCCGGCCCCCGCCCTGGACGATATTCCCGACGTGAGCCACCCGCTGCAGCCGACCGACCAAATGAAAGAACTTGCTCGCCAGCAGTGTCTTGACGACCCTGACCTGGTCGAAGGCTACGTCAGCGCCGTCGACCCTGAGACCGATGAGATCCTGGTCGAGTACAGCATCAGTTGTGAAGACGCGGGCTCCTAGGGAGCAACCGCATTGACGTTGGTGGCCTATCGCCCCTGGCCGATCTGCATCCCGATCCAGGCCATAACAATCCCAGAGAGCACCAGAAGGGCCAAGTAGGCGATCGCCAGCCATCCCTCGTTCCGGCGGGCCATGGTGGCCGCCTCGTTGGCCGCCGTTGACCAGGTCGACAGGGCGCCGAGCCCACCGACACCAACGACCAATGCCCATTGCTCACCGATACCGGAGCCGGCCAGATAGCCGAGTACGAGCGATGAAACGAGGTTGATGGCCAGGGTTCCGTACGGAAACTCGTTGTTGAGATACGACGAGATCACAAACCGGACAACAGCTCCCATCGCCGCCGCCAGGACAAAGCCTCCCACCACCGCCCAACTCGCGGTCAAAGGCTGGCCCGCCCTAGACGATAGCCAACACCAGCCGCCAGTAAGGCCGCCGCCGCAGTGCCCACGCTGTTGAGCGCTGCGCCGGCAATCACCCCATCATCGAGTTGGCGGGCGACCTCCACCGCGAAGGTGGAAAACGTCGTCAAACCCCCGGCGAAACCAACACCAAGAAACAGGGAGAGATCGCTGTTCCGTCGGGTTGGATGGGCGGCCAGCAGGCCGAGCAGAAGTGAACCGGCGATGTTGACGATGAACAGCGACAGGTGAGCGTTTTGTTCGCCCATGGAGTCGGTGACCAGCCATCGGAGACCTGAGCCGGCAGCGCCTCCCAGCCCCACAACCAGCAGTTGAGCCGTTGATCTTTGGACGGCCGACTCGCCACTCACGCAACAAGCTTAGGACGTGCGCCGGTAGGCGCACGTCCTAAGCATCAAATGGCCCTTCGGCCAAGGGCCCGATCGCAAGGAGCCCACTACCGCTGGCACCCTGCTCGCTAGCCTCCTTAGATGCTTGTTGTGGGCGAGACCGGTGCTGGAGGGCTGACAAGCAGATCTGCTCGGTTGATCTGCCGGTAACCTGAAATCATGACAGACGATGTGGCAGGCGACGTTGCCAACGTCGAGTTCGGCGAGACTCGTGACGGGATCAAGCAGCTTCGACGACGTTGGAGGGCCGACCCGGCAAAGGCGGCAATGCTCATCGTCCACGGCATCGGAGAACATTCGGGTCGATACCTGCATGTCGGTAGTTTCCTTTCGCAGAGAGGCTTCGACGTCGCCTCGTTCGACAATCGTGGTTTTGGCCAAAGCGGTGGCCGTCGAGCCCATGTCGACAACTTCGACGCCTACTTGGATGACATCGAAGATCGTTTGAGCGCCAGAGCCGAAGTAGGTGCCCCGGTGGTGTTGATGGGGCACTCGCTCGGGGGGTTGATGGCCGCCACCTATCTGGTGTCGGACCGTAAACAACCTGATCTGGCGGTGTTGAGTTCACCTGCATTGTCAGCCGAAGTCCCGCAATGGCAACGGGCAGCCGCACCGATCCTGGGCCGTCTCACCCCGAAGGTATTTATCGGATCAAAAATCCAGGGCGGTATTCTTTCCCGTGATCCGGCGGTTGATGAGGCCTACCAGAACGATCCACTGGTGGTCACCGGTGCCACCGCCGGACTGGGCTATCAGACGTTTTCGGCGATGGCTGACACATCATCCAATCTCGATCGAATCTCGGTTCCCACCTACGTGCTGCACGGCGATGCCGACGAACTCGTTCCTCAGAGCGCGTCTCTGCCGCTGAAGGGCCGCGCCAACATCACCTACCGGTCATGGCCGGGGCTTCGGCACGAGTGCCTCAATGAACCGGAGAAGTTCGACGTGATGACCGAGTTGGCCGACTGGCTCGACGGTCAGTTGGACGGCGCCGAACAGTCGTAGCGTCCTGTGGGAGTGAGTCGATTCGGCTAATGCCCGACGGATGCCGGTCGAGCCAGGTAGGCGGCACCCCGCCGCCGATTGAAAGCGGGCCACAACGCCCCGAAGGCCAGAAGAGCCAACCCGGTGGCAGCAATCGCCGTCGCCGGCCCGGCAGTGGCGTTTAGCCCCAGAGTCAAGGTGTGGCCTACGGCCCTGAAGGGAACCGGCATGGCGGCCTTGGCTCCCATCTCGAACAGTGACGCCACCAAGAGCCACGCTGCCGCCGAGCCAAGAGCCCAGGAGGCGGCGCCTCGGCAGGTCTCGGCTCGGTCCCCCGACAACCCAAGAGAGCCGAACAGGCCGATGACGGCGATGGCCAGCCCCACCGAGGTAAGCCAGCCGATGGGGCCCTGTAGATGCGACAGGATGGTGTAGCCCTCAATCGGCAGCTGCATGTCGAAGCGTCGCTCCGTCGGCCGTTTCAGGGCCACACCGGGCATATTGTCATTCATTATCGTTCGGGCCTCCGTTCGGAGTTCACGATCATCGAGGAATGACTCTGGTTGTTCGCCGCTCAGCCCCAGTTGGTGGGCGGACTCGAATCGCTGGTTGAGTCGTGCTGATAGCTCCGGGGAGTCCAGCATGGCGGTGACGGCGGCGGCCAGGGCGTCGGTGTCGGTAAGTTGGTCAGGCTGGGCCAGGTGAACCAGGCCCGTCGCAGTTTCGTCCTCCAGTCGCTGCCGGACCTCCGGGGCATCCAGTGCCAGTGCAGCTATCCGGTCGGAACGGTTCGGATCCAAAACCTGACGTTCAAACGCCCAAGCCGAGGCCACGAGCGAGATCATGGCGATCGACAACCCCAACACTAGAGAGGTGGCGCTGCTTCGTCGCACTCTGGGCGGTGCGGTCGTTGTCTGCGGGAGGAGGGCGGATTTCATGGTGGCGGTTGTAGTGTCGACTCAGTGTCCTGGCACGTGCTCCTTCTTCTGGTCGGCGGATTCTTGGCCGGCGTTATCAATTCGATGGCCGGAGGTGGCTCGATGCTCACCGTCCCGCTGCTTATCGTCGGTGGAGTAGAACCGACCGCCGCCAACGGTTCGAACCGGATTGCCGTGTTGATTCAGAACATCACCGGGGCTTACGGCTTCGCCCGCCGCGACGCCGGAGATCGGGCGGCCACTATTCGGGTGCTTATACCGGTCATGGTCGGAGCGTTGGCCGGTGCGCTGGTTGCTTCCCAGATCCCCGACGATCTGTTCCGTCGCCTGTTCGGTCTACTGATGTTCCCGCTGCTGTATCTCACTATCCGCAAGCCCGACCCCACTCGCGCTCGCACCCAGTGGCCCTGGTGGGCCACGTCGCTTGCCTTCGTTCTGGTTGGTGCCTACGGCGGCGCCGTACAGGCCGGAGTCGGCCTGTTGATGCTGTTGATGTTGGCCCGGGCTGGGTTCGATCTTGTCACCGCCAACGCCATCAAGACGGTGCTTATTTTGGCCATCACGCTGGTGGCCATACCCGTCTTTCTGATCAACGATCAGGTCCGCTGGGTGCCGGCTCTGATTCTCAGCGTCGGCATGGGGGCCGGCGGTTACGTCGGTGCCAACATCGCCGTCGACGGGGGAGAGCGCCTGATTAGGCCTGTCCTGATCGTGGTGGTGATCGCCCTGGCTACCCGTCTCATCGGGCTTTGGGGAGCGTAGACGCCTCTTGTGGTTCGACGGCTCTCAGACGGTTGCCGCCAGGCTCCAATACGGGTGACTTGAGGTGTCGGACGGCGTTGTTAGGATCTCCGGCGCGTCGTCGGTGATCAGGATGGTGTGCTCGAACTGAGCCGTGCGGCTTCGATCGGCTGTCGTCGCCGTCCAACCGTCGTCCCACAGGTTGATCCGGTAGGAGCCTGCGGTGATCATCGGCTCGATGGTAAAGGTCATACCCGGCTCGATGATGTCGGTCTGTCGAGGGTGGTAGTAGTGGCAGATCTGCAGATCGGTGTGAAACTGCTCTCCGATCCCATGACCAACGAAGTCCCGGACGACCCCAAAGCCGAAGTCTTCGGCGTGAGTCTGGATTGCCCGGCCGATTTCGTTGATTGGCCGGCCCGGTCGGGCCGCGGCGATTCCAAGTTCGAGGCACTCTCTGGTGACGTTCACCAGTTTCCGTGAGATGTCGTCGACCTGGCCGACGAAGAACGTGGCGTTGGTGTCGCCGTGGACGCCTTCTTTGAACAACGTCACGTCGAGGTTGATGATGTCACCGTCGACCAACGCCCGATCGTCGGGTATGCCATGGCAAATGACTTCGTTCACCGAACTACAGACCGACTTGGGGAACGGGTCAACCATCCCCGGATACTCCAACGGGCTTGGATAGCTGTTGCGGTCGATGGCGGCCTGGTGACAGGCGGCGTCGATTTCTTCAGTTGTCACGCCCGGCTGGCAGAGCGTGCCGAGGTAGGCGAGAACGTCGGCCGCTTCCCGGCCCGTTCGGCGCATACGCTCGATGATCTCCGGCGACTTGACCCGCGGCTCGTCCCAACGTTCAACATCACCGCCGTCGGCCCATGTGGGCTTGGCGATGGTGTCGGGAACCGGCCGCAGTGGTGAGATTCGACCCGGACGAATGGGATCGGTGGCGTTCTTGTGGCAACGTTTGAACTTCTTCCCACTGCCACACCAGCAAGCATCATTGGCTTTTGGAAGAACTCCCATGTCCCCAATTCTAGGTTCTCAGCGTCGTTGTTGCGCTGTCAGTGGTCACACGGGGGCATCCGGGCGTACGTTTCGCCCGCAACCGTTCACCGGTGATGTTCCGGTCGTCGAGAGAAGTGGCATGGGCAAAAGGCTTGACAGCAGTTACGTCAACAGTGTTCGCGCCTCACGGGTAGGCAAACAGGTTGCTCCTACGCCAACAAGCAACCCCGATTTAAGACCTGGCAAAGTCGTCTGGGCAACCTGACACAGTCCTGGGCAAGAGCTAGGGTAAGTCTCCTAAGGCGCAGAGCGGAAAAGAAACCTGGAAGGCGTGAATCTAGTGTTAAGGACGGGCCGGGTAGGCCGATGGGTAGCGGTATAGCCAGTCCTGATCCCGGTGAGGAAAATCTCATGGAGGAAGCGAGAGTGCCGCACCTCGGTATGTCTCTAGCCGGTCGGATCCTGATATCGCGACCCGATGTCTCCGACCCAAATTTCGATGCCACCATCACCTTGCTTCTTGAGCACGGCTCGGAAGGCGCTCTTGGCGTGGTCATCAACCAACCTTCGGCCACCACTATGGCGGATACTTTTCCCGACTGGGAGGAAATGGCCGCCGACCCTGGTGTCCTTTTCGCCGGCGGCCCGGTGGACAGCGACGCTCTGATCGCTCTGGGCCGGCCGGAGCAGCTGGAAGGCGACCTGGTGCTGGGCGCACATTCGGTTGACCTGGACGAGCAGCCGGCCTTGGTGCGAGCCGAAGGTATTTCCGCCATCCGAATCTTTGCCGGATACGCCGGTTGGCACCCCGGCCAGCTCGAAGGCGAAATCGCCAACGAGGACTGGTGGGTTGTGGACGCCACCATCGATGATCTTTTCAGCTCCAATCCGAGTGACTTGTGGGCTCGGGTTCTTCGCCGCCAGGGCGGCGATCTGGCCTGGTTCGCCCACTATCCGGCCGACCCCAGCCTGAATTAGCTGCGGCGATCGGAAGCGTTACGCTGCTGATTCTTCGATGCGCAGCTTGGCGTAGTCCGGCTTGATCTGGTTGTTGATGATGTCCAACCGGTGCTCGAAGGGCCAGAAGGCACTCTTCATGGCGTTGATGGTCAACCACTCCATGTCATCGAGTGTGTAGTCGAAAGCGTCGACCAGCTTGATGAATTCGTCCGAGAGGGCCACATCACTCATCAGTCGGTTATCGGTGTTGACGGTGACTCGGAATCGCAGATCCTTTAGTACGCCAATCGGGTGCTCGGCAATGGACGACGCCGCCCCGGTGTGAACGTTGGAAGTAGGGCACATCTCTAGGGGTATGCGGCAGTCACGAACGTAAGCGGCCAGGCGTCCAAGGTCGGCCGAGCCGTCGCTGTTGAACGTTATGTCGTCAACGATGCGAACTCCGTGACCGAGGCGCTCGGCTCCGCAGTAGTTGAGTGCTTCGGCGATCGAAGGCAGGCCGAAGGCCTCACCGGCGTGAATCGTGATGTGAAACGACTCCCGCATCACCAGCTGGAACGCGTCAAGGTGGCGGCTGGGAGGGTGGCCTGCTTCGGCCCCGGCAATATCGAATCCCACCACGCCGTCATCACGGTAGCGAAGGGCCAGCTCGGCAATCTCGTAGGAACGGGCCGCCGTTCGCATCGCGGTACAGAGAGTGCCGATGGTGATGGGACGGCCGGCCGATCCGATGTTGAATCCCTCCAACACCGACTCCACCACCTCGTCGAGGGTCAAGCCCTGCTCGGTGTGAAGCTCAGGGGCAAACCGGACCTCGGCGTACACGACGCCGTCGTCGGCCAGATCCTCGGCTGCTTCGGCCGCCGCCCGCATGAGACCGTCTTTGGTTTGGGTTACGCCAACCGTGTGGGCGAAGGTCTCAAGGTACAACTCCAGGTTGCGGCGGTCGGCGCCACGGGTGAACCAGCGGGCCAGCTCATCGGCGTCAGTGGTTGGCAGATTGGCGTAGCCCTGTTCGGCGGCCAGCTCAACGACGGTCTTGGCCCGCATGCTGCCGTCCAGATGGTCGTGCAGCAGAACTTTAGGGGCTCGACGAATTCGGTCGACCTTATCAGGGCCTAAACGGGACTCGGCGTCCGTGGTCTCGGCGGGGTCCAGTCTCGACTGGATGCCCGGATCCGGTGGATTGGAACTGTTGGCAGCCATGTCCCAGCTTATGACACAGGCGTCCCCGCCGACACAGATACTTGAAGATGTGGTCGGATCGGCAGCAAGTTTGTTTGCGCAAATCCGCTCCGGTCGCGGTCCAGGTACCCGTCGTCTATTGTTGGCAGCCCATGACCATTACTCTTGTCGGCTTCGACGCCGACGACACGCTTTGGCATTCCGAATCACATTTTGTGGTCACCGAAGAACGCTTTCAGGCGCTGGTTCGTCCATGGAGCGAGCCGGGTGACACTGCCGCTCACCTGTTGGCCCAGGAACGAAAGAACCTGGAGGTCTTCGGCTACGGGGTCAAGGGCTTCACTCTGTCGATGGTCGAGTCGGCGCTTGAGCTCAGTGACAACACCATTCCCCAAGCGGCCATCGCCGAGATCATCGGTTGGGGGAAAGAGATGATGCGTCATCCAGTTGATCTTCTTCCCGGTGCGCTAGACGTGGTGGTCGAGGTCTCGACCCAATATCAGACGGTGCTCATCACCAAGGGCGATCTGTTCCACCAGGAATCGAAGGTGGCCGAGTCCGGTTTGGCCGACTATTTCGACCGGGTCGAAATCCTTACCGAGAAGACACCGGAACAGTACCGTCGAGTGCTTGGCCGCTGCGGTGGTGCTCACCCCGACAGCTTTGTCATGATCGGCAATTCGATGCGGTCCGACGTGTTGCCGGTGGTTGACATGGGTGGTGTGGGCATTCACATCCCTCACGAACACCTGTGGGGGCACGAGAAGGTAGACGAACCGCAGGAATCGGAGCGTTGGTTGCGGATCGACTCGTTGGTTGAACTCCCGGCCATGTTGGCCGAACTGGATAGTCGGACTTCGCTGTCTTCCTAGGTTCGGTGTTTAACCTTCGGCCAAGCGCTGAGTGTCGAACCCACCGGGCAGAAGCTCACCGAGTGTTGTCGGCCGACCGTCACCGTTGACGAGACAGCTTGGGCCTCCGTGCTCGAGTAAAATCTGGCGGCATCGGCCACATGGCGTGCAGGGTTCACCGGAGCCGGAAACCACCGCTACCGCTTCCAGTCGCCCCCCGCCGGTGCGTATCAGATCTGACGCCAGGCTGCACTCGGCGCACAGACTCAGCCCGTAGGAGACGTTCTCCACGTTGCTGCCGGTGACCAGCCGACCGTCGTCCACCAGGCCCGCCGCCCCAACTCGAAAGTTCGAATACGGGGCGTAGGCCCGGTCGGCGGCTTGACGGGCGGCGGCAACGAGGGCATCCCAGTCGATGAGTTGTTGCCCAGCTTGTTCTTCGCCGGCGGCAGCAGGCGAGTCAGGGTGGGTCGGCGACGACTCAGGCGTAACGCTCATAGCCGAAGAGTAGTCGGTCAACCGTCGTGCGGAAGGGAGTTGGCGTTGCCCACCGGGGCAACAACGCTCTAGTCTCCGGTCGCTCCAAATTCGGCTCGCAGCTCATCGGAGTGCTGTCCAATCTTGGGGACATGTCGCGGTTTGTCGGGCCGGGCGGTGACCACTGGATGTGCGGGAAGTGACAGGTCGACACCGTGGCTGCTGACCACTGCCCGACGTCGCAACGCCGGGTGGGCGCTGAGATCGTCGACCTCGTTGAGTGCTCCATAGGCGATCGATGCCTCGTTGAGGCGGTGCCTCAACTCGGCTGCGGTCATTGACGTTGTAACGGACTGCAGTTCCGCTTCGAGGTCCGGCCGGTTACGCACTCGGGTGACGTTGTCGACGAAGCGAGGGTCCTGGGCCAAGTCGGGATGATCGAGGGCGTCGGTGCACAGGCGAACCCACTCTCGTTCGTTCTGCACGGCGATGAGGGTGTGGCGGCCGTCGGAGGTCAAGAACGCCCCGTAGGGTGCGATGCTCGGGTGTTTGAGGCCGACTCGTTTCGGAGCGCCGGTCCCGGTTTCGGCGTGAACCACCGGCACGGTCATCCATTCAGCGGCCACGTCGAACAGCGACACCGCCAGACTTGCGCCCTCACCGGTGATAGCTCGTTGTAGCAGCGCCTCAAGGATGGCGGAGTAGGCGGTGACACCGGTTCCTATGTCGCACAGTGACACCCCGATTCGGCCCGGCGAGTCTTCGCCGCCGGAAACGGCCAGAAGTCCGCTCTCGGCCTGGACCAGAAGGTCGTAGGCCTTCAACCCCGCCACCTCGTCGCCGCCGCCGTATCCCGAAATGTCGCAGGTGATGAGCCTGGGGTTGCGGGATCTCAACATGGTCAGGTCGAAACCGGCCCGGGCGAGGGCACCGGGAGCAAGGTTCTGGATGAGCACGTCGGCCTGGCCGATGATCCGATGCAGCAACTCGGCATCGGGGTCGTCTTTGAAGTTCAAGACCAGCGACTGCTTGCCATGGTTGGCCCAGGCGAAGTAGCTGCTGTCACCACCAGCGGCATCGTCGTAGCCCCGAGCGAAGTCTCCGTCGGCTCGCTCGATCTTGATTACCCGAGCTCCGGCATCGGCCAGGCGGGCTGAGCAGAGAGGTGCAGCCACCGCCTGCTCTATGGCCACGACCAGAATGCCGGCGAGAGGCTGGGTACTCATCGACGGAAAGTATTGCGTGCCGTCGATGCGATCCCCGTCACGTTACTTGGTTCCGTAGATGCGATCGCCGGCTCTTTATCTGGTGCCGTCGACGCGATCCGCGGCACGTTACTTGGTTCCGTAGATGCGATCGCCGGCATCGCCCAGTCCGGGAACGATATAGGCCTTCTCGTTTAGACGTTCGTCGAGAGCGGCCAGCGTAATGTGAACCTCAGGATGGGCGGCGTGAACGGCCGCCACACCTTCCGGGCACCCGATGATGGACAGCATCTTGATGTTGGTGCAGCCGGCATCGGAGAGGATGTCGAGGGCGTGGACGGCCGAGCCTCCGGTGGCGAGCATCGGGTCGACCAGAATGACGTCTCGCTGGTCTATCTGTTCGGGGAGTTTGCGATAGTACTCAACCGGTTCATGAGTGGAAGGGTCTCGGTATAGACCGAGGTGCCCGACCCTACCGTGGGGGACCAGGGTGAGGATGGCCTCCACCATCACCAGGCCGGCGCGAAGAATGCCGACAACGGCTGGAGCAAGTCCGGTGAGCATCGGTGACCGTGTTTCGGCCACCGGTGTGCGAACCGGAACCGGTTCGGTCGGCAGGTGGCGTAGGGCCTCGTAGGCGGTGAGGAGTGTGACTTCCTGACACAGGGATCGGAACGCCGCCGAGCTGGTCGTCTCGTCTCGAAGCATGGTGATCTTGTGGGAGACAAGCGGATGCTGGACGACGGTGAGGCCGCCGGAGCCGGCTGTTGGTGAGGCTGACATGGAAGGTCATCCTAGTCGGTCCGCTCAATGGCGCTTCGACCTGGTCAGGTCGATGATCGGCGCGTCCGCAGGGGAACCGGCTGTGTCAGTGGCGCCGACCTTGGAGTGCAGCTTCAGCCCGGCTGGCCACCAGTCTGGCCTCGGCGATGTCTTCTCCGAACGCCGTGACGTGACCGAGCTTGCGTCCCGGTCGGGGCATCTTGCCGTACAGGTGTACCTGGGCGCCCTCGACCGCCAGCGCCTCAGACAGGTGCTGCGACGGGTCCACATCCTCCCTGGTGCCGTAGACGTTGACGGTCACCGACGCCTTGTGTATCGCCCACGTTGGACCCAGGGGGAGGTCGAGGACGGCTCTGACGTGATTTTCGAACTGCGACGTGGGGCAACCCTCGATGGTGAAGTGACCGGCGTTGTGCGGACGGGCGGCCAATTCGTTTACAACCAAACCGTCTGTGGTCAAAAATATCTCGACCGCCAGGACTCCGACAGCGTCGATCTCGTTTGCGATACGGCTGGCAGTCTCTCTGGCGTCGGCCGCCAACCTGGATCCGACGTCGGCCGGCGATCGAATTTCGGTGCAGACACCGTCCGTGTAGCTCACCTCCGACACGGGGTAGCAGCGAAGATGCCCGCCGGGTCGCCGAGCCAGTACCACCACAAGTTCTTTCACGATGTCCTGGAACGACTCCGCCATCAGGTCAAGTTCGGCGAACTGCGACAGTACATTCATTGCTTCCCGGTGGTCCTCCACCCGCCAGGTACCCCTCTGGCCGGGGGGAGCAGCTCGCACCGTCTTGAGCATGATCGGGTACCCGTGCTGCGAGGCGAAGTCCATAACATCATCGGGTCCGACCACCTCGGTGAAGTGGGGGACGTTGAAGCCCTTGCTTTTTAGCAGGCGCCTCTGATGCAGTTTGTCGAACGCCGGTCTGATGGTTCTCAGCCCCGGTCGGAGAAGGTTCCCGTTCTGCTCGAGCGCTTGAAGCAGTCCGACGTCGAGCCGCTCGTGCTCGAAGGTGACGACCTCGCAGTCGGCGACGAAGGCGGCGATGGCATCGGGGTGGCTGAAAACAACTCCCGGTGCGGCCAAAGCGGCTGAGTCGTCGAGACGCTCGGCGAAGAGCTTTGGCGTGATGCCCAGCCGAACAGCAGCCTGGTGAGTCATGCGAGCGATCTGTCCCGCTCCCACTATCCCCAGTCTGTACAGCGATGGAAGGTCGGCCTCCACCCCCTGAACCCTACTTTCTCTGTTCAACCGGACCTCGGATATGGGTGAACGAGATCTAGGCCTGCTTCCTCTGGCCGTTCGGTACCGGTTGTTCCGGGCGGATTGAGTTGAACGCTGCGTCGGGGTTTGACGACCGCTAACGTGGTCCAAGGCCTTGAGGCCGATTGAACTGCCTGGAATGGACGAAGACCGCCGCACCTCCGTCGACAGAAATCTTGATGCAGATGTTGGTTCGGCGCGCCCGGTAAGCCGTCGCCGTCTGCTGGCCGGTGGAGGGGCAGCCGCCGGGGTAGTGGCCATTGGCGGAACGTGGCTGGCCAGGCCGGCGTCGCCGGAGGGCTCGGCGTCGGCCGATCCGACGGTGGACGGCCCCCGGATGTCACGGTCGGCCACTCCGGTGACATCGTCGGACAGCCCCGCTTCGACCTCGATATCGACCTCGACCTCGACCTGGACATCTTCGTCACCGTCTTCGCTTTCTGAGACTGCCGCTCCTTCGCTTCCTGACGCCGCAGCCGATCCCCCGGTCGGTCACCGCTACGACGTCGTGATCCGCAACGGGAGGGTCATCGACCCCGAAACCGGTTTTGACGCTCTTATCAATATCGGCATTGACGAGGGCCGGATCACGACGATGTCCGACGGTCCGCTTCGAGGTCGAACCTTTATCGACGCCCGCGACCGAATCGTGGCCCCGGGATTCATCGATCTGCTCTCGTATGAACCAAATGAGTTCGGGGCCTGGTTGAAACTGGCCGATGGGGTGACAACCAATCTGGCCATGCACGGAGTGTCGACCTACGCCAAGAACTTCTTCGATCGTTACACCGACCGCAGCCCCATTCACTTCGGTGGTGCTTTCCATCACCACTACTTCCGTGGGTATGAGATGGGAATCGGGATCGAGCAACGCTTGAGCACAAACCAGGCGGGCAGCTTGGAACGCTTGCTGCGAGAAGGTTTGGAGGGCGGGTTCGCCGGGTCGGCTTTCTCGCTCGAGTATTCGCCGGGAACATCAAACGACGAGGTGGAGCAGCTGGTGGCGGTGACCGCCGAGTACGGGCATGTCAGCTACTTCCATCTGCGTTTCAGCGATCCTGATCCCCCCGGCACCAGCCTCGAATCATTGGCCGAAGTCATGAGCATCGCCCAACGCCATCAAGCCTCCATCCATGTGCAGCATCTGACCAGCACCGGTGGCACCTTTGTGATGCCTCAGGCCATCTCCCTAATCAACCAGGCCCGGGCCAGTGGGATCGACGTTACGGCGTGTGTCTACCCTTACGACTTCTGGGCCACCTTTCTGGCCAGTGCCCGGTTTGATCCCGGCTGGCAGGACAGGTACCGAATTGGCTACGAAAATCTTCAGATCGCCGGCACCGATGAGCGCCTCACCGAGGGCACGTTCGGTCGGGCCCGATCGGCCAACAAGCTGGTGGCTGCCTTGGGTTCAATCCCCGAACAAGAGGTTCAGCAGGCCCTGCTTGAACCGTGGGTGATGGTGGCCAGTGACGCCATCCCGACGGCCAATCTGAACAATCATCCTCGGGGTGCTGGTACGTTTGCTCGAACGATTGGCCGCTACGTTCGCGACTTCGGGTTGCTTGACCTGCGGTCCGGCCTGGCGAAAATAACCATTCAGCCGGCATTGAGAGTTCAGTCCATGATCCCCGAGATGCGTAGAAAGGGGAGACTTCAGCGGGGAGCTGATGCCGACATCGTCATCTTCGATCCGGCCGCGGTGAAGGACTCGGCCACCGTGGTGGAACCCGGTCTTCCTTCGGTCGGTATTGACTGGGTGCTGGTGGAAGGAAACGTTGCCTTGCGGAGAGGGTTTCCCCAGCGTGATGTGATTGCAGGCCGACCGCTGCGCTCGGCGGTCTAGCCGGGCATCGTAGGTCTACTGCCGGTCAGTCGAGCGTGCCGCCGAAGGACGCCAACACCTGATCGGCGTAGTGCTCACAGCCGTGTCCCTGCTCGGCCAGACCGTCTACGAACGCTCTGACAACGTGCATGGTGAATCCGTGGTTGAGGCGAACATCTTCAGGAGCGACACGATCTTCGAGCTCGGCCGAATGCCAGCACTGGTCGAGAGCGTGAAGGAGAAACTCCGCCACCTCGGACTCAAGTTCAACCTGCCAACGGAATGGTTCACCGGCTGAGAGCTGCCGCTCGGCGGTGGTGGCCCACTCGTTGATGTACATACGCCAGAGGGTGATAACGTCGCCGGAGATCTTCTCCATCAACGTTGAATTGCTCTGAATCTCAAGCAGCACACGACGGGCGAATTTCGTCCATCGGGCAGCCTCCTCGGCCGGATAGGGCCCCAGCTCCAACAGCATCACGACTGATGGTATACCCCCCGCCAGTAGCGGGAAACACTGTTCACCAAGTTGAGAACGAATGAGGTTGTTCGGACCAGGCCCGCAATCCGTCGGCCAGCCTGGACACCAGCGGAGCTTGGCCTTTGTGTAGCTTCGATTGAAGGCGTTGAAGCTCGACCCACTGGGCGACATCAACCTCGGGGAACTGGGTCAACGTCCCGGACTTCGGGGGCCATTCAAGCTCAAAGAGGTTGCTCTCAACCGAGAACGGCTCATGAGGGGGATGGTCAAAGACGCTGTCGACAGGGCCATCGACGATCAGCAGCCAGGGCCAGATGGTCTTCCGGCCGGCCTTGAATGATCCAAGGAACAGCGCTGAGCCTGTCGGGTCTGGAGTACCGAGTTCTTCGCTGAACTCCCGCCGAGCGGCCACGTCAGACTCCTCGCTCAGGGGCTCGAATTCACCTTTGGGGATCGACCAGGCGTGTTCGTCCTTGCCTGCCCAGAATGGGCCACCGGGGTGGACGAGGAGAATTTCTGCTGCCTGAGGTTCGTTCCCGTTGTCAAGTCCCGCTGTTCGACAAAGGGCGATGCCGGCACTGTCGGTACCGGCCATCAGATTGGTGGTGTGGCCACGCTACTCCAGATCAGCCAGCTGGATGGCCAGGTCCGGCCGGTCGAGGCGTCGAACCACCGAGTTGAACACGCGAACGTCATCGTCAAAGCCAAGCGCATCGCTGAGATCGTCATCGGCGTCGCTGGTCAACAGGAAGTATTCGGCTGCGCCCCGAACCAGCGACCGTTCCTCGCTGTCGAACGATTCCCCGGCCGCCACCAACTGCACCAAGCGGTCAGCCAGCAGTTCCGCCGTCTCCGAGTCCGTCACCGGGAGAGCATTGGCCTTGACCTGTTGAAGGTGGAGCTGAATGGTGTCACCCATTTGTGCCAGCTCATCGGCCTCCGTTGGCAGGCAAAGCCGTCTGAATCGCATTTGTTCGTCCGGGTTGAGCAGAGCTTCCACATCGGGAACGTTGGAACGTTCCTGACCGGATGGCCCGCTGCCGTCTTGGTGGTTGAGTTTGTTGTCGCCGTCTATTGACATAGCACTACGTTGTTTATCAGCTTGATCGAGGCTGAACAAGCACCAGGCCAAATCAGCGCCGATCTCCGGCCGGCCGGTATCGCTCCGGATGAGGCGATCGCGCTAGTTGGGTGCCAACCCCAGATGAGCGCGGAAGCGATTCTTGATGAAGACGGCGTCTCGAGAGGGAAGGGAACGCTCGGGGCTGTCGGCCGAAATCTTGACGACCACCATTCGAGGTCCAGCCGCTTTCGTCACGGCAAGGTTATTGGCGATGTCGCTAAGGGAGGCCGGGTCGGTGACCACCGTGGCGTCGACGAATCCGCAAGCGGAGGCCATTGAGGCCAAGTCGACTCCGTCGGCGGTATGGCTGGTTTGCATACCCGTCTCGCCGTAGCGTCCGTTGTCGAGAACACAAATGTCCAGATTGATGGGAGCAGCGACGCCAATGGTGGCCAGGGCCCCGGCGGCCATTAGCTGTTCCCCGTCTCCGGTGACAACAATGACCCTGCGGTCGGGTTGAGCGAGGGCCAGCCCGAGACCTACCAGTGCTGCGCCTCCCATCGCTCCCCACAGGTAGTAGTTGGCGTGATTGTCGCCAACGGCGTGAACATCGTATGTCGGCGAACCGAGTCCGGTTACGACCAGAGCGTCGCCTCGTCCAGACAGCAGCTCGGCGACGGCGGCACGACGATCAAGCGGGTCGGGATCGGTCACCATGTCTTCTCCCCGAGTAGCCGCTGTGAAAGTAGGACCGCTACTTGTTGATCGGCGTTGTAGGCCATGCTCATTGCCTGCCGGACCGTAGGGACAACCTCGTCAGGTCTTTCGACTCGAATTGTCTCCACACCAATGGCCTGCAACACCGGCTCGGTCGCTCTACTCATCGGCACCTGCCACGGGTTGAACTCGGCCCACTCTCCTCTCATCGTGACCAGCATGACCAGCGGCGACCGGGTGAGAATCGGTAGTGACAGCATGTTGATGCAGTTGCCGACACCGGACGACTGCATGAGCACCACGGATCGTTGACCGCCCAGCCAGGCTCCGCAGGAGATGGCCACGCCTTCCTCTTCGGAAGTGCAGACGGTGGCGGCAATGGCGTCGTCAGCCTCAACCAGCTGAATGAGGCTGGACAGCCCGGCGTCGGGAACGTAGTTGATCTGGCGGACGTCGGCCTCGCCCATGAGCTGGTGGACGCCTTCCGGCCATTTGTTGGAGATCATGGCTTAGAGGTCATCGATGAGTTTGAAAACCTCGGCGTGAGTCAGACCAAGCGCCGCTCCGGCCTCGCTCAGCTTGCGCTCCACCCGCTGCCGGAATCGGATCAGTTCAGGGTCGTCCCCTGAGGCCATCGTCGACTCGAGTTGGCTGGTATGGGCGGTCAAGGCCCGATATTTGGTGTCGACGAAACCACTGACGTCTTCGGCGTGATCGGCCTGGTCGGCCTCCCACAACAAGAGGCGTTCCGGTCGGTGATGCGGGCCGAGGTCGACAAAGAACTTGGGGTCCCGGGCGGCCACCACGCCGTCGGTGACCAGCAAACCGGCGTGACGGTGGTCGGGGTGCAGTCGATAGCGCTTCCACGGATCGTGACCCAGAATGACGTCCGGCCGGGTCCGCCGAATGGCATCAACCACCTGACGCCGTTGCTCCATGCCAGACTCCAACTCGCCGTCGGTCCAGCCGAGAAACGTAACCTCCCCGGTTGCACCCAGGAGCCGGGATGCGGCTCGCTGCTCGGCTTGACGGGAGGCGATCAACTCCGCCTCGTCGGCGTCGGGATCCCACGTCCCCTTGGAACCGTCGGTGCAGACGAGGATGTGAACCTCGCAGCCGTCGGCCGCCCATTTGGCCAACGTGGCGCCACAGCCGAAGTCAACGTCGTCCGGGTGGGCGCCGACCGCCAATGCTCGTGATGGTGTGGCCAGGTTGAAGGTGAAAGCCGACGTGTCGCTTGACCCCAAGACGTTGGGGTTCTCGGTCAGCGGATTCTGTGCTTCGGTCATGGACTCAGTTCCTATCCCTGCGAGTCATCGGCGATGTCTTGGTCTTGGTCATATCGCTCGGCCGGTGCCACCAGTTTGGACCGCATATTGTGGTCGAGCGCATCAAGGTCAGTCGGTGTGTCGATGTCGTGGCTCAGTTCTTGATGGCGGATCCATCGAACGGACAGGCCCAGGCCCAGCGCCTCTTTGCGGTGCCGACGACCAGAGCCTGGCCCGTAGCTAAAGGCAAATCCGGCGGTTGTCGGTAGGGCCAAGACGTTTGTGCCGTCACCGTGGCGATCGGTCACGATGGAGACGCCCCTGAAAGCTCCGACCCAGGCCAGGCTTCGGGCGAGAGGTAGATCGCCATGGGCTACGATGGCCGACCCGTAGCCCAGTTGTCGAAGGCGCTCAACCCCAAATGCCACCGCCTGATTCAAGCCCGGAACCGGTGGGGTCAGGGTGCGGGCACCGAGGGCCACGGCCCACGACGCAACCTCTGAGTCATCGCAAACCACGAACACGTCCAACGGGGAGGCGGCGGCAAGCACTCTGCCAGCTGACAATCGGGCCAGCCGAGAGCGATCAGCCTCGTCGAGGGCGTCGGCCAAACGGGCTTTCGCCCGGTCAAAGGTCTTCACCGGGATCAACACTGCGCACGCCGCCCCGGACCCGACCGAACCAACATCAGCCGTCGCGCCAATCGCCTGTCTGGTTACCTCGGAGTTACCGGCCACTGCTGGAAACTCTAGTATTGGTCCGTACCGAACCACCGGAAGAGGCAGGGTCAATGGTAGAGGCAGTCACAGATTCAAACGGTCAAGAGTCCGCCCAACCTGTTGAGTCCCTACGGGTGCTTGTTCTTGGTGGGGGATCGTGGGGAACGACGGTGGCTCATCTGTGCGCCCACAATGCCCCGACCACCCTTTGGGCTCGGGACCAGGCGGTGGTGGATGCCATCAACGGCGACCATGTCAATCCCCGCTACCTACCCGACTACCGGCTGCACCCGACGCTTACCGCCACCACTGACCTGGCCTCGGCGTCGGCCGACACCGACCTGGTGGTGTTGGGTGTGCCGACGGGGGCATTGCGTTCCACCTGCGAGACGCTCAGCCGCTATCTGCGGCCGTGGGTGCCGGTCGTCAGCCTGGCCAAGGGCTTCGAGCCCGAAACCGGATTCCGCATGACACAGATTGTGTCCGAGGCGCTGCCCGGGCGGCCGGTAGGTGTTCTAACCGGACCGAACTTGGCCAAGGAGATAATGGCCGATAATCCGACGGGTGCGGTTGTGGCCATCAGCGATCAACACATCGCCCGATGTTTGCAGGACGTCTTTATGACTCCGACATTTCGGGTCTTTCTACACCATGACGTTGTCGGATGCGAGTTGGGTGGGGCGTTGAAGAACGTGTATGCCATCGCCGCCGGTTTCGCCGAGGGCAGGGAACTTGGTGACAATGCCAGAGCGGCCATTATCACCCGAGGCCTTGCTGAGCTGATCGAGCTGGGTTCGGCTATGGGCGGGGAACCCCTGACCCTGGCGGGAATGGCCGGAATGGGCGACTTGATCGCCACCTGCATTAGCCCGCAGAGCCGCAACTCTCAGGTCGGTCGTCGACTGGGGCAGGGCATGACCTTGGACGAAATTCTGGCCGACATGAACCAGGTTGCCGAAGGGGTGAAGGCGGCCAAAGTCGTTCGCCAGCTGGCCCAGGAGCACGGTGTGGTCATGCCGATCGCCGAGCAGGTGTACGGCGTGTGCTGGGAGGGAACCGATCCGGACTTTGCCCAAGATGCACTGCTTCGTGGGCGGTTGGGACATGAACAGCTCGCCGACCGCGACAACAGCGGATTGACCGCCCGGTGAGCGCCGCTTCGGAATCACAAGGAGGCCTCGAAGAGCTCCTCCAGGGTCTATCGATTGGACCCAGATGGTCCAGGCCAAATGGTTCCACCGTGGCCGCGTTGGGAACGCTTGATGCCGGTCTCCTCGCGGTGGTTGACGATGGTGGATTAGTGTCGCCCCTCGGCTCGACCTGGTCTTTGGACTGGTGGGTTGGGGCCGATGATCGGTGGTACTTCCCCTCTCAGGAGCCGGCTGTTCGTCAGCGCCGGATCGGTGCCGGGCCGGTGGTGGAGACGTCAATGCGAATTCCTTCGGGCGACGCAGTGGCAACGGTCTACGGAGCCCGTTCGGCCTCGGCCGGTGGCAAAGCAGCCGATGCTGTCGTGATCGAGGTTTCGAATCGTTCGCCGGTGCCGGTGGCGTTGGTCATCGCTGTTCGCCCGTACCCGGCCACCAAGCCGATTGATCCGACCGGTGACGATGGCGACCATTCGGATCTTCGTCTCAGAGATTTGAGTATCAAGCAGATTGACTCGACGACCGTTCTCGTCGACGGTTCAAGTCTACTGTTGCCCCGAGCGGCCGCAGGGTCGGTTTCGTCGGCTGATGGCGACGTGGCGGAAGCCATCCTGCGGGGCGCCGAGTTGGAAGGCATCCAACCGGTATCGGGACCGGCGGTGACGGCCGCTGTTATGTTCCCGCTACCACATGCAACGACGCTTCGGTTCGTGCTGGCCGACCACCCGATTGCCTTCGACCAGCTACCTGACGCCGAGCGGGTCTCACGAGGTTGGACGTCAGTGGTTGACGGTGCAGCCCGGTTCTCCACCCCCGACGAGGGAGTTAATCAGATGATCGGGGCTGCCCGGGCCCGTCTAATCATGGCGTCGGACGATTTGCTGGACGACGTCGACCACATCGTCGGCCCGACAGATACGGGGTCGCTCGGCGGACTCCTACGCAAGGTGAGGCGACACCATGAACCGGAGGAACCGCCGTGCCACAGTGGTGCGGGTGACAGCCTGGCTGCTTTGGCCAGCGGTGGCCACTGGGACGATGTTGCCAAGGTGATGGAGTACCTTGCCGAGCAACCGATTCTGGGTTGCTCCTCAGCCCGAGCCGGTTCAGGCCTTGTCACCGGTGCTGCACTGGCGGCTGCGCTATGGATGGCCGATGACCCCGAACGCGTTTACCCGTTGGTTGAACGCCTCCTGGAGCCGCTGACCGACTTGACCTCCAGAGCGGTTGGAGCCGCCGCCAAGACCGAGCGGGCACAGGGCAATGCCTCGGAGGCCCACGCAGGGCTGGCGTTGTTGTGTGAGCTGGCGGGTCAGGAGGAAGCGGCGGCCCATCTGCGGACCCGCGACCAACAATGGGACCCGATGAAAGACCCCGCTTTGAGTCGCTGGCGGAGCAGCGATCTCAACCAACTCGTTGCTGCGGGGCAAGCCGCTTCCGACAGCCGAAGCTGGCCTGAGCCCGATCGTGACTGTCGGCTGCCAAGAACGGGACTTGTGGCCGATAGTGCAGCCGGGGCGGCCGGATACACCAACCGCGCCCGCAGCCTGCTGGTAGCTGAGGACCTCACCGGCGCTGTTGAGTTGCTACCCAACTTTCCTACCGCATGGCGTGGGGGAGCGGTAGAGGTCCACCAGGTCCCAACGTTCTACGGCCGCCTGTCTTTCGCAATCCGCTGGCACGGCGCCCGCCCGGCACTCCTGTGGGAGTTGGCCCGCAGCGACTCGGGATTGAAGCGTCCGAAGGTAACGCTTCGCTGCAGTGCCCTCGACCCGGACTGGCGTTCAGTGGCAACGTCAGGCGAAACCCTGCTGGCCGGCACTCAGGCCGGCTTGGGTGATGCTCCTGCTCCCGGCGACAGCTTCGGTTAACGCCCGGTTGAGGCGCTGGTCTCGAAGGCTCCGGGCTCTGCCGAACCGCCTCGGGATGCGCCGGTGACGTCTTTGGGCACCGAGCCGTGGCCACCACCGGCCTTGCCGTCCAGTCCGCCACCTGAGCTGGGTCGGAAGTCGGCTATCCGAAGATCGGTGGTCGGATTTCGCAGACCGGGATTGGAGGTCGACACCTTGTCACTTCCACCGGCCGGGCTGCTGCCGTTGGTGGTGACGAGATAGTTGTTGTCCGTACTGACGTTTGAGTTCTCGGTCAGACTAAGGGCCGGCGCTCCAGGGCGGGCCCAAACGACGTTGTAAGCAATGCGGACGTCGTTCGACCGGCCTGCACCCATCTCAACCGGGCCGCCGATCAGTTGATCACCGGTCCGCCCGTTGTGGTAGCTGGTGTTGAACAGCATGTCGACGTTTCGGGACTCCCACGTAATGATCCCGCGCCCACCGTTGTCGACCGCCAAGTTGTTGGCAATGAGCGTTCGCCCGCTGTAGCCGTGCGTCTTGTTGGTATCGATAATGATGCCGTTGCCGTCGGTCTTGATCTGACGACCTTTGGCCGCCTGCCACTTGGAGTTGACCTTGTTTTCGTTGCGGAACACCCGGTTCCCCACAATCACGTCGTGGTACGGGCCGGCGTCGGCGCCTTGGCCGTGGTTCTTCGATTCGAACACGGAGATACCGCTGCCGTTGACGTCGCTCCAGAAGGAGTTCTCGTAAACCGTGTTGTTGATGACCTGATAGTTGGAGCTGCCGTTAATGGAGATGCCCGATACCGGCATTCCGGAGATTCGGTTGCCGATCATGCGAACGTGGTGCACGTTCGACACGGCGATTCCGACACCCCAGGCATTGCTGGTGCTGAAGCCTTCGCCCCGGATGGTCAGGCCGGAGATCTCGATGTAGCTGCCTTCGACGATCAGTGCGGTCCCGCTGTTGGCCACGATCACCGGGCTATGTCCCGGAGCGTTGGTGACCTTTATCCAGGCGTCCGATCGGCCGCTGTTCTTGATGAAGTAGTGCAGCTGCCCCGGCAGGCGGGTCTCGCGGTATTCGCCGTTCATCAGCATGACGGTCTGACCGGCCTGGACCCGGCGGAGGGCGTTCTGGAGCGACTTGAGTGCCTTGCCTTCTGATGATCCGTCGTTGGCATCATTGCCGCCATTGGGGTTGACGTAGATCTTTGAGCCTGAGACCGGAACGTTGCTTTCAATCTTGGCCGGTGGGGGTGAAGCCTGCGTGGTTGTGGTGGAGGGAGCGGTCGTGGTGGTGGTTGTGCCTTCGCCGCCCTCGCCTTCGCCGCCCTCAGCTTCGTTGTCGGCGCCTTCGCCCTGGCCGTCGGCTGACTCTTCGTCGGACTCTGTCCCGCCTTCGGTGTCATCGCCGATCTCGGAGCGGGACAGCGATCCCAGAATGGACAGAGCTGCTTCAATATCGGATGTGTCGGCTCCGAGGGGGGAGTCGGAGGTAGCGAAGCCCTGGATCTGGCCTTGTACGAACAAGGCCTGAGAAAGTTCCGGTCCGGCGACCTCGTCTATCTCATTCGATGCCGAATCCTCGGGGGTCGCCGTGGTCGACGTGGTTGTAGGGGCCTCGGCGGCGATGGTCTCGTTGGTGCAATCGTCGCAATCGTCGCCGAAAAACAGGAACATGGCTAACACCACAAACGCAGCTGTTACTGCTCCCACCGCCTTGGTCCGGACCACCTCGAAAGTGTATACCGAAGTGTGTACAGAGCGGTGGTACTGCCGCTAGGTTCAGTAGATGCCCACGGCGACCCGGACCACCGTTCCGAAGTTGCGCAAGGCGTTGAAAGTACGACCGCCGGGACTGGCCGAAGAACGATCCCTTTGGGACTCCGGCCATGAGGTTGTGGTTGGGGTCGATGAGGTCGGCCGCGGCTCGTGGGCCGGACCGTTGACCATCGGAGCGGTGGTCGTTCCCAAAGACCGACGGATCTACAAGTTGCGGGATTCCAAGCAGCTGACCGAGTCCGAGCGCGAGGCGCTGTTCGATCGCATCGCCGAGTGGTGCGAGTCTTGGGCCATTGGTCATGTGTCGGCCGCTGAGTGCGACCGAATGGGCATGTCGGCGGCCCAGAAACTGGCCGCCAGTCGAGCTATTGCCGGCTTGAACGTCGAACCGGAAGCGGTGCTGCTTGACGGCAAGTGGGACTTTGTCGGCCACGCCAACACCCGGCGGTTGGTGAAAGGCGATGCTCGCTCCCTGTCGATTGCCGCCGCCTCCATTTTGGCCAAGGTCACGAGAGACCGGATCATGCGGCAGTTGGCCGGCGAACATCCGGCCTACAATTTCGAGAACAACAAGGGCTATCCGTGCCCGCTGCACAAAACAGCCCTTCAGGGGTACGGCCCGAGCGCCATCCACCGGCGCTCCTGGGTGTTTATGGACTCGTTGCTATGGACCGGGCGGGACACGCGGCGACTGCCACCGGGTGGTCAGTCAACCCTGTTCTAGGCCGACACGTCTGAGCCACGGCGTCTCAACGATCCGGCTGTCGGGAGTGCTACCTGCCTCGCCCGGCGTCGAACTCGAAGGCGCCCGGTTCAGATGATGGGCCCCGAACGGTTCCAGCACCGTCCACCGCCGTCGGTCCGCTGTGGCCGCCGCCGGCCAGGCCGATGAGTGGCCCGCCGGGTACAGGTCGAAAGTCGGCCGAACTGAAGTTTGTGGACGGAGCAATCATGAGGTTGGCTGGTGCATCGCCGCTGTGGATCAGATCGCTTGGCCCGGCTTTGCTTGCCGCGTTGGTCGTGACGTAGACGTTGCCTTGGCTCACCACGGTTGGCTCATCGGTGAACACCGCGGCTCGAATCCCCGGCCTGGCCCAGGCAATGTTGTAGGCCAGCCGCACCTCGGTTGATCTCCCCGACGCCAGCTCGACTCGGTGACCCATGTTGGTGGTGGCCGCGTTGTGGTACATGGTGTTGAACACCACGTCGACTCGAGATGACTCCCACACCAGAATTCCCCGGGACCCGTTGTTGACGGCAAGATTGTTGGCCACCAGGGTCCAACCGCTATACCCGGAGCTTCTGGACGAATCGATGATGATGCCGTTGCCGTCGGTGATGATCCGATGGTCCTGCCACTTTGACGGAACCCGGTTCTCATTGCGGAACACGCGGTTGCCCACGATCAGGTCGTTGTACTTGTCGACGTCGGGTCCAAATCCGTGATCCCGGGCTTCAAACACCGAGATTCCGCTGCCGGCCACGTCGCTCCACAGAGCGTTTTCGAAGACGGTGTTGTTGAGGATCTGGAAATTCGAGCTGCCCACGACGGAGATACCGCCGGCAGGCATGCCGGAGATACGGTTGCCGACCAGTCGGACGTGGTGAACGTTCGGGACCGAGATGCCGACACCCCAAGAATTGGTTTGGTTGAAGCTCTCACCGCGGATGGTCAGATTGGAAACCTCGACGTAGCTGGCGTTGAGGAACAGCGCCGTCCCGCTGTTGGCGACGAGTTCAGGCCGATGGCCGTCAGCAGCGGTGATCGTGACCCAGGCATCGGGCCGTCCGCCGCGGCCAAGGTAGTAATGCAGCTCTCCGGGGGCCCGGGTTTCGCGGTACTGGCCGGTCATGAGCCGGATGGTCTGCCCTGGCCTGACCACATCAAGAGCTCGCTGGAGCGAGACGAACGCAGCATCTTCGCTTGAGCCTTCCGACTCGTCGTCTCCGTCCACCGGATCAACATAGATGGTCGGTCCCTCGACGTTCTCGGGGTAGGTGTCGAGCACGGTCAAGCGATCATTGACAGCACCACCCCCGGTATCTGCACTCCCTATTGGCCTGTCTGGTGTTCCTGTATCTGGTGTGAGGGTGCCCGGTGCATCGTCTTGAGCATTGCTTTGGGTGTCACCGTCTCCAGCGGTGCCTGCTGTCGCCCCTTGGGCGTCTTCGCCGAATGTGGTTGAAGCGCCGTCTTCGACGACTTGTGGATCTGCACTGTCAGCAGGAGCGACATCGCCGTCGCCCGTCGATTCGTCGAAGCCGTCAACCGAACTGTCTTCTACACTGGCTGGCTCGGCGTCATTGTCGGATGGTGCCTGAGTGGTCGATGTGGTGGCCGAGCGAGGGTCGACCAGTTGATCGACGATGCCATTGTTTCGGCTGTCCCCCAAGTCATCGATGAAGTCGTCAGAGTCGGTTTCGTTGTCCGGCTGACCCAGGTCGTTGTCGCTGTCGGCCGCTGTCCGTCCCCCGGCGGGCACCGTCAACGCCGGGTCATCCACCGGCAGGAGTTCATTGCCGAGCGGACTGCTGGTTGCGGCCGCCTCAAAGAGGCTTGTGGTCGGGGCCAGGACTTCACCGGCGGTGATGGTCAAGTCGCCGCAATCGTCGCACTTGTCGTCAAGTACCAACCACAAACCGAGCAGGAAGAAGAGACCAACGACAAATACCGTTATTGCCTTCCGTTCCTGCGCCACGTCGAAATGGTAGGTGCCGGGTTGGTGGCGGACAATGATGGCAACGTCAGTCGGGTTGGTTTTCCGTGGCCCACAGGGCCGACGGACCCTAGGCGGTGCACCCCTGGGCCTGTCAACTGTGCCTATCGGCTGTGCCTATCAACCCGGTGCCGGGCTAAGAGGGGTTGGCTCAGCTGGGATAGTCTGACGGCAATGGCCAAACAATCAAGCGGATCAGAGCCCGCCATCGACTCAGACGGCACCTCAAACGGCGCCGGCGCCGCAATTCGAGGACCCCTCTCCTGGGGGCGGGACAACATGGCTATCCCGGGACCGTCAAACATCCCGGATCGGGTTTTGCGGGCTATGAGCCACCCCATGACCGACATCTACGAAGGTGCTCTGGTTGATGTCAGCGACCGCATTCTCGCCGAGCTGCCGGTCCTGGCCGGAACGACCGGCAAAGCCTTCATGATCATCGGCAACGGCCACGCCGCCTGGCAGATGGCCGTCGACAACACGATGAGTGCCGGAGACAAGGTACTGGTCTGTGAGTCCGGGCCGTTCGCCGTTATCTGGGGCTACATGGCTGAAAAGTCCGGAGTGGACGTCGAGGTCCTTCCCGGGACAAACCGGACACCGGTGGACCCCGCCGCACTCCAGGCCCGCCTGGAGGAGGACAGCGATCACGAGATCAAGGCGGTGCTGTGTGTGCAGACCGACACCGCTTCCAGCGTGCGGAACGACATTGCGGCGCTGCGGGCGGCGATAGACGGCGCCGAACATCCGGCCATGTTCATGGTCGATTGCATCGCCTCGCTTGGTTGCGAACGCTACGAGATGGACGCCTGGGGAGTGGATCTGACCGTCGGCGCATCACAGAAGGGTCTCATGGTTCCGCCGGGTTTGGGTTTCGTCTGGGCCGGCGAGCGTGCGCTGGCCGCCTACGAGAACGCCGGATTGCGTAGTGGCTACACCGAGTGGGCCGACCGTATCAACCCTTCCGCCCACTACGAGATCTACGCCGGTACACCCCCGGTGTCGCACCTGTTCGCCATGGTCGAAGCCTTGGACATGATCGCCGAGGAAGGTGGACTCGAAGCCATATGGAGGCGGCACGAGATGCTGGCTTCAGCCGTCTGGGCGGCCGTCGATGCCTGGGCATCGCCGGGCGTTGTCGAGTTCAACATCGCCGACCCGGCTTTTCGTTCCACCGCGGTGACCACCATTTTGACCGGCTCGGTCGACGCCGGACGACTACGGGAGATGACCCGCTATCAGGCCGGGTTGACCCTGGGTCGAGGTTTGGGTGACTTCGTTGATCGGGCCTTCCGCATCGGGCACATGGGACACGGCGACGCCCCTTCCATTCTGGGAACGTTGGCCACTGTTGAGGCCTGTTTCCGGTCGATGGGTGCCCCGCTCGGAGGCTCGGGTATCGAAGCGGCCACAATCGCCATCAGCAGCCACCTCCGCTAACAATTCCGACCGCGATACCATCTTCTACTGTGGGTGAACCAGTAACCGTCATAGAGATGCCCAGCAACCGGTCGGGCTACGTCCGGTTCGAGACCAACCGCAGCTTTACCGGTATGGGTCATGAGAGCTACCGGGTAGACGAAGAGATCTATCAGGACCGTCCGCCGGACCAGATTGCCAAGGCGCTGTTTGCCACCGGGAAGGCGGCCGAGGTCCACGTGTACTCCCAGACGGTGACGGTGAAACTCCGCAAAGGCGACTCGGCCGGACTCAAAGAGGTGTTGGAGGATCTCTACACCTACTACAAGCCGGGCGTCGAGGTGCCGACGCCGGAGTCGTTCGGCGCCGAAGGCTGATCGAGCCGGATCTTCCACCCCATCGTTTTTGGGCTGAGTCGTGATTTCCCATTCGGTTCCAGCGCGAGTGGGTCTGCTTGGTAATCCCTCCGACGGGTATGGCGGCCGGACGTTGTCGTTAGCGGTGACCCGGTTTGCCGCCACCGTCGAAGCTACGCCGTCAAATCGACTGGAGATCGTTCCTCAGCCGACCGACCGGCCGGAGTGGGAGTCGGTCGGCGATTTGGTTGAGCGGGTGGACGCCGAGGGGTACGGCACCGGACCGCAGTTGTTGGCGGCATCCATTCGGACGTTCGTGAATCTCCTGTCGAGCGTGGTCGACGAGGCGGCACTGGAGCGATTTCGAGAGCACACGTTCACCCTGAGCTACCGAACAACGATTCCCCGCCAAGTCGGCCTGGCCGGGTCATCGGCGCTGGTAATCGCCACGCTTCGTTGTTTGATTGATCTGGCCAATGGTGACTCGGGTGAGTCTTCGGTATCGGCACTGCCGTCGGTGCCGGATGAAGTTCTGGCCTCGGTGGCCCTGGCGGTGGAAGCCGATGAGCTGGGCCTCTCAGCCGGTCTGCAGGATCGAGTGGTGCAGACCATGGGTGGACTGGTGGCCATGGACTTCGGTCGAATGACCACCAACGCCCGTTTCGGGGTGAGTCACGGTCAGTATCGAACTATTGACAGCGCCGACCTGCCGCCGCTGTTCGTGGCTTTCCGGCCGTCATCGGCCGAACCGAGCGACCGTTTCCACTCGGTGTTGCGGGAGCGGTTCGACAGCGGCGACGCCACGGTTAGAGATCTTCTGCACCGATTGGCCGGGTTGGCGGTGGAGGGAGAGGCGGCTTTGCGGTGGCGCAACCCTCACGGTTTCGGACAGTTGTTGGCCGAGAACATGCGACTGCGTCGCCAACTGGCCCCGGTGTCCGAGCATCAACTGGAATTGGTTGATGTTGCCTCTGAGTGCGATGCCCCGACCACGTTTGGCGGTTCGGGTGGAGCCGTTGTCGGGGTCTACCGCGATGTCGAGCACCTTGAGACCATTCGAGCTGCTATGGCCGCCATCGATGCCGAAGTGGTCAACCTGACCTGACGTGACCTGATTTTGACGCGACCTGGCCTGACCTGATCTGGCCTGACCGGTTGGGCTTGGCTTGCGATTGGTTGTTCAGTGAACGGCTGGACCCAGTTTCCAGGTCACTACGTCGATGTAGTCGGTTTGTCGGCCACTACGTTCGCTTCGGATCAGGCAGAGCGTGTCGAGGGTGAAGGTTTTGTGGTTGAACGAATGGTGGGCCGCGCTGGTGAATTGAGTGGTGTGAGGTTCGGTGGAGTCCAGGTAAGCCAAGGTGATGTGTGGTTTGAAGCCCCGGGGGTCGGGGCCGAAGTAGGGGTCGACGATGCTGTCCACGGTGGCTCGAAGGGCGTGCAGCTCGGCTAGCTGCCCGCTGACACCGATCCAGAGAACGCGTGGACGGTTCGGGTCGGGAAAGTAGCCGAGGTCGTTCAAGGTCAGACCAATAGGGGAGTGGGATCCGGCCAGGCGGTCGAGACCGTCCAGTAGCTCGGGCACGATGGCTTCGTCGGTCGGCCCCAGGTAACGGACGGTGAGATGCAGATTTTCGTGGGCAGTCCAGCGGATTCCCGTCCAGTCGAGTCGAGACGAGGGGGCGCTGGATCGTAGATCGTTTTGAATCTCGATCAGGTGCTCTCGGATGGGTGCCGGGAGCCGGAAACCGATGAAGAGTCGGGGTGATGACACTTGCCTCGAAGGGGTGTTAGGAGGGAGTTGGACGGGGTAGCCGATGTCGTCTGGGTGATCTTGACACTCGGGTGGCTTGATCGAACATGTGTTCTCTATAGTGGACTGGTGGCTCCGACTTCTTCCGCCTCCAACCAGCTTTCGAAGAGCTTGAAGACTGTCGAAGCTGTCGGTGTGTCGGGCGTAACGGGCTCCGGAAAACAGTCTGGGGCGGATCTGGTTGCTCTACGCAATCGGGTGATGCCAATCACGCTTGCTCATGAGCGAAGCGGGCAGACCCGTGCAATATCGGAGCCGTTGGGCCGTATTCTGCCTGCCGTGCGGCCTGGGTGGTCATTGGGGCTTTCCGGAACCGGCGGGTGGAGTTTGGCCATGATGCTGCTGGCCGATCTTGTTGGTGAGCCTGCCGACCGCTATGCCACTGAAGGGCAAAGCGTCGCCACTGGTTGCTGGTTGGCCTGTGTCGGGTTGGAAGAGCTGGGTTTGGCTGCCGCCCATGAATTCGGTGTCCCCATGAGTCGGCTGTTGATGGTGGAGACTCCACCGGTTGAACGGTGGGCGGTGGTGGTGGCTGCTCTGGTCGAGGCAGTTGATGTTGTCTGTCTGAACCCCTCTCGGCCGGTTCGAGCCCGGGAAGCCAGGAGGCTTCAAGCCCGGGCGAGGGAACAGGAGACCGTTCTCATACACCTCGACGGTGGGCGCAGCTGGCCCACAGCCATGGACATCGCACTTGTGGCCCGGCAGACGTGGTCGGGGCTGGGTCAGGGGCACGGCTACCTACGGGAGCGGAGACTCCTTATCGAGGCATCCGGTCGCCGGGCCCCAGGAGTCGATCAACATCTGGAAATCCATATCGACGAACAGAGCACGGCAAGAAGGTATACGGCCAAAAGTTATACGGCCGAAAGTTCTACAGCGAAAAAGTGTGCAGCCAACAAGAACACTGAGGGAGTGAACTAGAGATGCCGGGAACACGAATGGTCGTCGTGTGGTGCCCCGATTGGCCGATTGTGGCTTGGGGTATTCCCGCTGACGAACCGGCGGCGGTAGTGGTCAACAATCGGGTGGTGGCTTGTTCCGCCGCGGCCAGGAACGAAGGGGTGGCCACCGGTCAACGAAGGCGGGAAGCGCAGAGCCGCTGTCCTGAGCTTGCCTTATTGGACAGAGACGTGGAGCGCGAAGCCAGGCTGTTCGAACCCGTCGTTGAGGCTCTGATGGACATAACACCTCGCGTTGAACTGACCGGGCCGGGTCTGGTGGGATTCCCTAGTCGAGGTCCGTCGAGGTACTTCGGCGGTGACCGGGCGATGGTGGCAGCAGTGGCCGAATGCGTAACTCCGGCGTTAGCCCGCCACGGTCGGGTGAGCGTAGCCGTAGCCGATGGGGTCTTCGCCGCCCGTCTAGCCGCCCGGTGTTGCCCGGTCGAACATCATGTTGATTCTCAAGATGAGTCGATTGATCTAACGGTCATCGACGCCGGAGCAGGGGCAACGTTCCTGTCCCCGCTGCCAATCGGAGCGTTGGAGATGCCCGAGCTGACCGGAGTATTAAGTCGTCTGGGTTTGATCACTCTGGGTCGGTTCGCCGCACTGGAAACAGCTGATGTGCTTGGCCGTTTCGGCGCTGAAGGGCGGTTGGCTCACCGGCTTGCCCGAGGTGAAGATGATCATCCACCTGACCTTCGTTCCCCCGCTCCCGACTTGGCCGTCAGCTGGACGTTGGAACCTCCGGCCGATCGGGTTGACCAATGCGCCCTCATCATCAGATCGCTGGCCGAGGATCTTCACGGAGAGTTGGGTCGCCAGGGTTTGGCGTGCACTCGAGTGGCCATCGAGATCGAAACCGAGGCTGGAGAGCGGCACATGAGGTTGTGGCGCCACCAGGGAACGTTGTCGGCGGCAGCGGTGGCTGATCGAGCCCGGTGGCAGTTGGATGGTTGGCTCAATCAGGCTCAACACGCCCGACCATCATCGGGGATTCTTCGGATCACCATCATTCCCGATGAGGTTGTGCCCGCCGTCGGCCGGCAACTCGGATTCTGGGGTGCCGACACTTCGCGGGTTGAAGATGTCACCAGGGTGGTGGCTCGCCTTCAAGCCTTGATCGGGGCCGACGCCGTAACCGTCCCCGAGTTCAAAGGCGGTTTGGCCGCCGGGGAGCAACTACGCATGATCCCGGCCGCCGCTGTTGACCTGGCTGAGGAGCGCCCCGCCGTCACTCCTGACAAACTGACCGAGCCGTGGCCCGGCCGGATACCGCCCCCATCACCGGTGCGGATAAGCCTTGACGCTCAACCGGTGGAGTTGGTTGACGCCTCGCAGAATGTTGTGCGGGTGAGTGGTCGAGGAGAATTGAGCACCACTCCGGTGCGGATACGGCTTGAAGGCCAACCAGGTTGGCGGTCGGTCACCGGCTGGGCCGGTCCCTGGCCGGCTGAGCAACGCTGGTGGGATCCACTGACCTCACGCCGTCGAGCCCGTATGCAGGTGACGCTCGACGATGACACCGCCCACCTGCTGATGATTGAACGAGGAGAGTGGTTCATCGAAGCCACCTATGACTGACACTCCCGACCCCGGTCTGTGACCGCTGGCTCCAAATTGGGTCTAGTGATCGCGGCCACTTCTACACTGTTCACAACATGTTTAGCCGCCTTCGGGACCGCGGAGCCCAAAGCGCGGCCTTCGCCTCACTACGCAACGATGACTACCGCAAACTTTGGTGGGCGGGCCTCTACACCTTCATCTCGGTGCAAATGCAGTTTGTCCTGCGTGGTCTGTTGGCCTGGGATCTCACCGAGCGGGAAGGTGCGCTGGGTCTGGTCTATCTTTGCTTTGGGCTGACGCTGCTGGTGGCCACCCCTTTGGGAGGTGTGGCCACCGACCGCTTCGATAAGCGCACCATGTTGGTTGTGTCTCAGGTGGGCATTGTGATCTCGTCGGTCCTGCTCGGCGTTGCCGTGCTGCTCGACGCCGCCGCCTTTTGGATGGTGCTGGTTTCTGCCGTGGTACAGGGGATGTCGTTCGGCTTGTTCGGTCCGGCTCGAGTGGCTTTCTCCGCCCACCTGGTGGGTCGCGAGCAGCTCGGCAATGCCATTGCGCTGTCCCTGTTGAGCATGAACGGCACCAGAGTTTTTGCCCCCTCCCTGGCCGGAGCGCTGGCCGGTTGGGCCCTGTTCGGCATCGGTGGGGCCTACCTGGTGGCGTCGGTATTCTCGGTGGTCAGCGTCGTCTACCTGTTCGCCATGCCCCGCTTCCCGGCCGCCGATACGTCGGCTGCCTCCCGAAGCCCGATCGAGGACATCATCGACGGTGTTCGTCACGTCAATGACCGACCGCCGCTTCGACGGCTGGTCTTGGCCTCGTTCTGCATCATCATGTTCGGCTTCAACTACGTGTCGTTCTACCCGGCAGTGGTCGAAGGCATTTACGGCCTTGGCGACGCCTGGGTCGGCATTATCAGCACCGGGAGCGCCATCGGCGCTGTCGCTGTTTCCGTTCCGCTGGCCAGTCGAGCCGATTCGCCTCGCTCTCGGTCGGCCATGGTCATCGGCTCTTTTGGCTTTGGCCTTGGGGTCATCGCCTTCGGACTGGCACCTTCGTTCTGGGTGGCCTTTGCTGTCGTGGCAGTTGTGGGAGCCATGACCACCGTCTATCAGACACTGTCGAACACCCTTGCTCTCCAACTGGCCGATGAATCCCACCAGGGCCGGGTCCAGTCATTGATGCAGCTGTCGTTTGCCGGCTTTGGTATCGCCGCCGCCCCACTGGGTCTGTTGGCCGAAGCCATCTCGTTGCCGGTCACCCTGGTGTTAATGGGTGTCGCCACCGTGGTGACGGCGGCGATCTACACGGTGAGTGAGAGCCGGGACCCCTCCGGTGGGCTGGCGGCTGAGCTTGGTAACGGTTCGGTTAGCGGCGGTCCTCGACCGGGCACCGGACATTCGGTACCGAGTAAAGTGCAGGGGTGACGGCAAACGGGACACCGGTGGGTTTGGGAAGCGATCTTCTACCAGCGGATCATGAGACGCTTCGCTGCGCTGAGCATGCCCGCTCAATTGCTATTGACCCCGCCGGTACCGCCATTCGGGCCGACCGTATCGTTCTCATCGAGACGCCGGCACCATGGCCCAAACCGGTCTTCGCTCACGACCTGCTCGAACCGGTCGATGCCATCTTCAAAAGCGCCGCCAGATCGACCAGGATGCTGGCCTGCACCCCGGACCGCCGGGCAACCCCTACCAGCCCTCAACGCTTGTGGGTGTTTGACCGCCGAGTCAACTCCACCCACGAGCGACAGTTTGAGTTTCGCGATGAAGCCGAGCTCCTTGATCTGGCTCGAGAGCTGTGCGCCGAGACCGAAGGGGGATTCATCACCACCAACGGACTCAAGCGTGATCGCAGACTTGATGAGGCGACGGTTCTGGTGTGTGCCCAGGGTAGCCACGATGTGTGCTGTGGGTCGGACGGGCAGCGGCTCATCAACGACCTCTCCACCCTGGCTCCCGAGATCCGAGTGTTTGCCGTGAGCCACACCGGTGGCCACCGGTTCGCACCGACGGCCATGACCCTCCCCGACGGCCGAATGTGGGCCTATGTCGGGGCGGAATTGCTGAAGTCGATTTTGGCAAGGTCGGCTGATCCGGCAGATGCAGCCCAATACTGCCGAGGATGGTGGGGGGCCGAGCGAGGTCCTGACCAGGTTGCCGAACGGGCCATCCTGTCCGCTGTCGGCTGGAGCCTCGATTCCATGGCCCGGACGGTTAAGGCCACCGATAACGGTGCTCGAGTGGAGGTCGTCTCCGACGCCGGTACCCAAACTTACGATGTCGAAGTGAATGAGACCCGACGCGTTCCCACCATCTCGTGTCGTGCTCCCGGTGGCCTTCCGGTTAAGGAGGCGGTTGAGTACGCCGCTTCTGCTGTTACCGCCGTCGGCTAGCGCCCAAAGCAGTAGCCGCAGAGCGGCGACGGTGCCGCCGCTGCTCCGACACGGGTCCGTTAGCCGAACTCGATGACCGAGCGGGCAACCGCTCCGGCCTTCATGTCAGCGAACCCGCTGTTGATCTCCTCCAGTGCAATGGACTGGGTAACCATTTCATCGAGCATCAACCGGCCGTCGAGATACATGTCGACATATCGTGGCATGTCGGTACGGAACTGGTTTGAACCCATGTTTGATCCGGTGAGCGTCTTCTCATAGATGAGGTCGAAGCCGTGAACCTCGACCATCACTCCCTGAGGGATCATGCCGATGACGGTGGCCTGGCCGCCGTTGCGGAGCATGCGGTAACACTGCTCGGCGGTGTCCTTGCGGCCAACCGCTTCGAAACTGTTGTGCACTCCACCTCCGGTCAACTCCTTTACCGCTTCGACCGGATCGGTGTTGGAGGCATCAACGATGTGAGTTGCTCCGAGAGTTTTGGCCAGCTCCAGTTTGGACTCAACCATGTCGACGGCGATGATCTTGTTGGCTCCGGCGATCCTCGCCCCCTGGACGGCCGACAGGCCGATACCACCGCAGCCCACTACGGCAACGGTCGAGCCTGGTTCCACCCGCGCCGTTCGGAAGACTGCACCCAGGCCGGTGGTCACCCCGCATCCGATCAGGGCGGCTGACGCCAACGGCATCGTCTTGTCAACTTTCACCAACGCGTGTTCGTGGGCCAGGATCTGTTCGGCGAACGACGACAGGTGAAGAAAAGTGTGAACCGGTTCACCGTCGCGGCTGAGCCGGGGTGCTTCACCCGGTCGCCGAACAAGGTCAACGTTCTTTGTTGAACAGATGGATGGTCGGCCGGACAGGCACTCCTCACAGGCGCCACAGAAGGCCGATAGGCAAGTGATGACGTGGTCGCCGGGTTGTACGTAGCTGACGTCCGATCCGACTTCGACGACCACACCGGCGGACTCGTGACCCAGCACAGCCGGGGTCGGATACTGGTACAAACCCTCCATGAAGTGAAGGTCGGAGTGGCAGAGACCAGCCGCCTTGGTTTCGATCAATACTTCTCGGGGGCCGGGGCTGTCGACGTCGATGTTCTCGATGTCGAGTTGTCCGGGAATCTGATTAAGGACCGCTGCTTTCACGCCCCAGACCGTAGCGCAGGTCCGGCCGGGGTGAGAACACTAGTCCTGGTGAGCGTCGGACGAGGACGACGCCAGTCCCTCAACTGCTGTCACGAACCGGTCGAGATACCCGGCCAACTGTTCCTGCTCGTCGGCTGAGAACTCCGACAACACCAGGGTCATACCTCGTTGGATTTTGGAGCTCATCTCGTTGAAGCGAGCCTGACCGGTTTCGGTCACCCGGACCTGCACCGATCGCTGGTCCTCGGGTACCGGTTCCCGCTCAACAAAGCCACGGTCAACCAGGCAATGAACGGCCCGGGTGGTGGATGCGGGCGTGATGTGCAGAGCCTCGGCCAGTTCGCCCATTCGGATGGGGCCCTGCTGGCACACCACGGTCAGGGCATCGGCCAAGGCCAGGTCAAGTGCTCCGTAGGTATCTGAGCCGTAGAAGTGTTCTTTCACCGCAATGGCGGCGGCACCGCGGCGCATCTCGCGCCACGCCCGACCCACCCGGTAGCGAAGGTCACCTCGAACCATGATGGCAAGCGTTTCGATGTCGACAGCCGGCGTTGACTCGACCGCCATGTCACCTCCGCTGTTTGAGGTGGTGACGGCGCGCGACTCCGTGTTGGTTGTCTCCGGTCGTTCACCGGTCGTCGGCTCGGGTGCAATAGCCACTGGTAACGAGTGTGGCCCCAGGCGGTGTAGCGGCGCTAGTCAGACCCGAGATCTGGGGATATGTTGTCCGGACATTTGCCGCTCAGTTGTGACCGGGTTGCAGTTCTCTAAGTCTGCTCAAGGCCATCTCGGAGAGGTCGCCGATGGGCAGGTCAAGAACGCGTGCCGCGGCCTCCAGGTCATCGAACTCCGGCTTGGCCCGGTGGGGGCCGACCTTGATCCGGATCGGTTGACCATGGACGGTGACGGTAGTCGACGTTCGGCTGGCCATGTCCTTAAAGACAAGTTGTTGGCGGATTCCAAGAGTTCCGGTCTCGGCCATAATGAGATCCCGCAGGCGGTCGGCGGAATCGGCTGGACACATGACGTTCAGGGCGTAACCGGGTCGGCCCTTCTTCATCACGATTGGTTGGGCCCAAGCGTCGTCGGCCCCCGATTGCAGGCAGCGGGCAATGACGTGGGCCAGCACCTCACCGGGCACATCATCAAGATTTGTTGAGAGAACGGCGGTTGTGGTGCGAGTGACCGGAGCCGCCGCTTCGGCACCGCCGTCTGCCAGTTGATCATCAGAGCCGATGAGGTAGGCCGAGATCACGTTGGGGTAGCCGTCGGGGTCGCGGCCGCCCGCGCCGCGACTGATAGCCGCAAGTGTGCCGGAAGGCAGCGGGCCCCACCGGTCGGTCATGGTCCACAGCAACGCGGCGCCGGTTGGCGTCACTGTTTCCCCTTGGCCGGCTGATTTCACCGGGGCTCCGGTCAAGATGGCTGCGGTGGCGGGCGCCGGAATGGGGAGGGCACCGTGGGCCGCTTGCACCGTCCCACTACCAAGGCCGATGGGCCCGCAGCTTATGGTGATGTCACCTTGAGCTTTCTTTAGAAGCTCGACGGCGAGCCAGGTGCCGGTGATGTCGATGATGGCGTCGAGCGCGCCCACCTCATGGAAGTGGACCTCATCGATCGAGACGTCGTGCATGGCGGCCTCGATTTCGCCCAGACGACGAAAGGTGGCACGGGCTGAATCCACTACGGTCTTCGGCAGGTCCCCCGAGACGCCGACCGATGCCAGCATCCGGTCGATGGACGACCATGTCCGATGGTGATGGGATTCCTCGGTCTCGACCGACACTCGATCCGCCGACAAACCGTTGCGGGTTGTTGTGGTGTGACTGATCTGCCAGGCGTCGTTGTCGATTGGCAGCTGTCGGAGACCGTCGACAAGATCGCCAACCGGCACGCCGAGGCCAACCAGGCAGCCAAGCAACATGTCGCCCGAGGCGCCGAACGTCGGATCGAACCACAGATGGCTTGACCTCAACGCTTGTTCCGTCATCGGGCGACCGCGGTCAGGATGCGATGGGTGGCCGACGCCGCACCGTAGCCGTTGTCGATGCCGACAACCGCTATCCCCGGGGCGCAGCTGGCCATCATCGATAGCAACGCCGTCTGTCCCTCGAACGATGTTCCGTAGCCGGCCGAGGTTGGCACAGCCACGATCGGCTGGGCGATCAGTCCGGCCAACACGGTTGGCAGAGCACCCTCCATACCGGCCACGGCCACGATGGCGTGCGACTGCTCCAACTCGGGAAGAACCGAAGTGAGGCGTTGCAGCCCGGCCACACCGACGTCGGTAAAGGTGTCGACCTGGTGTCCAAGGGCCTCCAAGGTCAGTCGACACTCGGTGGCCACGGGAATATCCGAGGTTCCTGCGGCCAACAAGGCCACCCGCATGCCCGTCGTCGTGCGGCTCCTCCAGGTGAACGTGGCGTAGGGGGCGCCTTTTACGCCGTCCACGGCATCCGGATTGAGGCGGATAAGGCCACTTTGCTGATCCGGTCCTACTCGAGTGGCGATCACGGCGTCCGAGCTGTTGGCCAGAAAGGTCGAGACAATGGCCTCACACTGCTCGGCGGTCTTGGCTTGGCAGTAGACGGCTTCGGGCATGTTGATTCGGGTGGAGCGCGATACGTCCAGCCTGGCGATTGGATCACCATTTCCGCCGTCCGGGGAGCCATTCGAGGTGTTGGCCCCGACGTCGACGACGTCGGTCGGTCCCGGCTGCCCCTGCTCGCTGCTGGCGCTGTTGCCCGGCCGTTTGGGAGTGCTCCCCGGGACCGGTGGCTGCGGTGACGTCACCGCGCTGCGGTTCCGAGCACGCTGTTAAGGTTCCCGCTTCTGAGTCCGGCCAGATCGAGTGTGGCGTAGCGGTACCCGACTTCGGTCAGGGCATCGACGATTGCTCCAGCCTGCTCGGTTGCCGACGTCAGTTGGTCGGCCGGTAGTTCGACTCTGGCGGTATCCCCGTAGTGGCGTACTCGGACGTCGGCGAAGCCCAGTTGGCGCAGCGCCAGTTCGGCCCGGTCGATCTGGGACAATAGCGGCACCGACACCTCCGTCCCGTACGGAAGGCGACTGGACAGACAGGGCATGGCCGGTCGGTCCCAAACTGGAATGTTCCAGTGCTTGGCCAGGGCGCGAATGTCTTCTTTAGCGAAGCCGGCCTCGACCAGGGGAAAGACGGCGCCACGTTCGGCTGCCGCCTGCTGACCCGGTCGATGATCGCCGAGGTCATCGACGTTGACGCCCAAAGCGACCGTCAAGGATCGACGGTCGGCCTCAGGCTCCAGCTGATCCATCAGAGCCGTCTTGCACCAGTAACACCGGTCGGAGTTGTTGACCAGGTAACGCTCATCCTCAAGCTCCTGAGTGTCGACCGAGATCCAGTCGAAACCGAACTGCCGGGCAAGATCGGCGCAATGCTCCAGCTCACCGGTGGCCAGTGAAGCCGATGCCGCCGTGGCCGCCACTACGTTGGTGTTTCGGCCGGACCAGAAACGGTGAGCCGCCACCGCCAGCAGCGTCGAGTCGACTCCTCCAGACAACGCAGTGAGGAGCGGTCCCGATTCCGCCAGCGCTTTATTGAGCGCCTGTTCCAGATCGTCAGCCGTGCGTGATCGGAGGTTCGATTCATCCACTCTGGCCAGGGTACCGGCCCGACCCGCTGGGTTTAGTCCGCATCTGCGGTAGTCGTTTCGTCGGATAGCGACTCCGGCCGACTACATCGATCGAAGGCGGGGCCGGTACTGTTTGGCCTGTGGTCACTACACGTGCCCTGGCCGTTGAGGCTGATGACGCCTGGCTGGATGAGATCGACCTCGATCCTGCAGGTGCATGGCTGCGTATGGGTACCCGCAACCTGGGCTCTCGCCCGTGGCTGGTAGCCGACGGTAAGCGCCGGGATGAACTCAAGTTGAAGCGGTCACTGCTAACCACCCGTTTCCACGAGGTGTTCGCGGTTGAGGGCAGCGCCGATACTGCGGCCGCCGAGACGTTGGCGTTGGTGACCCAGGCCGTCGACTCACTTGTTGATGGGACCGAGTTGGTCGGTGTTGACAGCGCTCGTCTGCACCCTTTGGACAAGGCCGGACGGTTGGTGCAGGAGGACCTTTGTCTGCTTCGGCCAACGGAGCATGGCACGTGGGTCCTGGCTGCGGCCTCACTGTGTTTCCCCAGCCGTTGGCGGTTGGCGGCGAAAATCGGTCTGGGCCTGAATGCTGTGCATGACCCGGTGCCGGATTACGACCCGACGTTGACCAGTCGAGTGGACTCGCTCATGACCACGCTTGCGTCCCAAGTCCCGGCATCTCAAGGGCTGGCATCTCAAGTCCCGGCATCTCAGGCTTCAGCCGGCGGAAGCGGCGACGATCGGGCTACTGCCGACGATGGCAGAGTGGTGTGGCGTCGCAATTGGTTCATACATCCCGATCCGTCATTGTTTCAACCCGATCGACCAGCGGTTGACCCGATTGTCGAGTCTGACGCCTGTCTCGACGGGCTTCACCTGCGGAGTGAGCGGCAGACGCTACGCGCTCTACCCCGGTCCGGGTGGATGCTGTTCGCCATTCGCACACAGCAGGCGTCTCTCCGACAGGTTGTTGCCAACGAGCAACGACTGGTGGCGCTGTTGAAGTACCTGAGGGAGGCCGAGCCTGACTTGTTGGCTCATCGAGGTGTTTGTGAGCGGCAGCGACAACACCTGCTTGAAGCGTTGAGGTGACCTTTGAGACGTGACGCGCCGGGTGGCCAGGCCGATTTCCCGCTGGGATCATGCGGCCCGACTGGGCCGGGAACCTCGGATGTCTCTACGCTGTCTCTACTCTGTGGCTTGTCGACGCTTGTTGCGCAGGACTCGGCTCAGTCCAAGGGGACTCGATCCGAAAGGAACGCTCGACAGGAGCGCCCGAGCGGAGCACCCGAGAGGAGTACGTTGTGCAGGAATTGGTGATTACCGCAGTGGGTAAGGACCGTCACGGCCTGGTCGAGGCTCTGTCCGGTGTTGTCGCTGGTCACGGGGCCAACTGGGAGCGTAGTTCCATGGCCGAGTTGGCCGGAACGTTCGCCGGTGTCGTTTCGGTGCGGGTACCGGCGGCGTCGGTTGATGCCTTGCTGGCCGATCTCGATCGCCTTGAAGCCGATGGACTGCTGCGGCTAGAGGTGGAAAAGGCCGTCGGCGACCCGCCGGATGATTCGAGTGAGCTTCGTCACCGGATAGAGATCACGGGTCAGGACCACCCCGGGATCGTCCATGACATCACTCGAGCGCTGGCCGAGCGTCAGATCAGTATTGAGACCTTCACCTCTGAAGTAGTACCGGCTCCTCTCGGTGGCCAAATGTTCACCGCGGAGCTTGTCGTCCGATCTGATCCTTCGTTTGGGAGTGACGAACTGCAGGAACACATCGAGGCGGTGGCCACCGACCTGATCGTCGATGTCGAGCCGGCTGAAGAGCAGGCGAGCTAGCCGGACAGCCCGAGCATGGACTCAAACAGTCTCGCCGCCTGATCTGACGCTGCCGCCAGCTGGTCGGCGAACGAGGCGGCCGAGTCCTCGTTGGCATCGTCGCTGACGGCCTTCACCGCCAGCCAGTCCAACCCGAGCCGTTCGCTGACTTGGGCGATGGCTGCGGTTTCCATATCGACCAGGCCGGCCCCGGTGGCGTGGTGAAGGGTTTGACTTCGCTCGGCGTCCTCCACGAAACTGTCGCCCGAGGCGATCCTGGCCGTCGGAACGTCGGGTTGGGAGGCGATGATGGCCGCCGCCGGTGCCGAGGCGAACGGGGTGGTGTCGGGATTGCCAAGAGGAAGAGTTCCGGCCCGATAGTGAACAAACTTTCCTTGTCTATAGGCACCGTAGTCAGCCTGGACTGCTTCATGAAGTAGGTAGGCCGCTGGTTCCAGAGCGGGATCAATCTTGCCCGCCGTTCCGATGATGGCCAGCAGGTCCAGGTCGTAACTTGCCGCCATGGTGGCCGCCGCCCCGGCGGCGTTGACCTTACCGATGCCCGGGGTGCAGGCGATGACAACCACCTCTGGTCCATGCTGTCCGCCGGCGATCTCAAGCCGGTTCATTGTCAGCCCGGCCACTGTTTCCCGGCGACGCGGGACTTCAGGCCGGAACGCCTCCTGTTCGGCG
>JAHDFR010000372.1 GCA_020628065.1 Acidimicrobiales bacterium | reverse complement strand
GTCCAAGAAGCGCTGTACTTCACCTTCAACAACGACGTTGAGGTGGTGCTGGTGGTTCGGGACACCTGCCAGCCGGTCTAAATCGATTCCCGGCATACTCGGAGTCGTGACCAAGAATCAGCCGCAGCTCATCACCTACGTCGACCGCCTGGCCGGAGATCTGGCCGGACTTCGAAGCGTTCTGAACAACGAGTTGGCCGGTGTCTTCGGCGGTGTTCATCTGCTTCCGTTTTTCGATCCCATTGACGGGGCCGACGCCGGGTTCGACCCTGCCGACCACACCGCTGTTGACCCCCGCCTGGGTGATTGGGGCGGGGTCGGCGCCATCGGGGCCGACTTCGCCGTAATGGCCGACCTGATCGTCAATCACGTCTCGTCGGCTTCACCCCAGTTTCAGAACTGGAGGGAGCTTGGGTCGGCTTCACCCTACGACGGCATGTTTCTGACCTTGGACAGCGTCTTCCCCGACGGCGCCACCGAGGAAGAACTCGAACAGATCTACCGGCCCCGCCCGGGCGCGCCGTTTACCACCTTTGACGTTGCCGGTGAGCAACGGCAGGTGTGGACCACCTTTACCAGCGACCAGATCGACCTCGACATGAACAGCCGGGTGGCGTGGGCCTATCTGTTGACAGTGCTCGACCGGTTCGCCGAAGCCGGAGTCAACCTGGTTCGCCTCGACGCCGTCGGCTACGCCATCAAGAAGCCAGGCACCTCCAGCTTCATGATTCCCGAGACGTTCGACTTCATCGAACGCATCGCCGCCGAAGCCAGACAGCGCAACATGGTGGTGCTGGTGGAAATCCACTCCCACCACCGATTCCAGATCGACATCGCCCGCCAGGTTGACCTGGTCTACGACTTCGCCCTTCCGCCGCTGGTGCTGCACGCCTTGCACACCGCCGACGCCGAGCCGCTGAAGACGTGGTTGGGCATGGCGCCCCGCAACTGCGTGACGGTGCTCGACACCCATGACGGCATCGGTATCGTCGACGTGGCCCCGGAGGGCGACCAGGCGGGGCTGCTGACCGCCGAGCAGGTGGACGCCCTGGTCGAGAACATGCACGACGCATCGGAAGGGCGTTCCCGTCAGGCCACCGGCGCAGCGGCATCCAATCTCGACCTGTATCAGGTCAACTGCACATTCTTCGAAGCGCTGGGGTCTGATGACACGGCCCACTTCCTGGCCCGACTCATCCAAATCCTGTGCCCCGGAGTGCCCCAGGTGTACTACGCCGGGCTACTGGCCGCAGCCAACGACATGGAGCTGCTGGCCCACACCGGCGTGGGGCGAGACATCAATCGGCCGTACTACGACGACACCTCTCTGGCCGACGCCCTCGCCCGCCCGGTTGTTCAACACACCCTGAACCTGCTTCGTTGGCGAAGTCTTAATCATGGGGTGTTCGACGGACAATTCGAACTGATCGACTCACCGACCACCGAACTGGCGTTGCGGTGGAGCACCGACGACCGACACCTCGAAGCGCGAATAGACCTGACGGCCAGATCGTTTCGGGTGGAGCTGGATGGCGAGACATATACATCGCCGGAGTCTTGGCCGTACGACAGTCAATCGATGTAGGTATCCGACGGCAACTACAGCCGGTAGACAGAACTCGATCACGAAGTACCGAAAAGTTCCGCGCCGGTGTCACGGATCGAGCGCCGCTGCGACGTTAAAGGGTTTGTGAATCACGTGCA
>JAHDFR010000371.1 GCA_020628065.1 Acidimicrobiales bacterium | reverse complement strand
GTCGAGATCACCGCTACTACCGTGGCTGCGTTCGTAGCGCTTGTGTCGGCCGGTATTTACGGCCGGGAAGGAATCCGGGATTGGGCCCGAGGTCTGTTCGCCGTCGGTCTCGGTGCCATCTACGTCGCATTATTCATCTCCAGTAGCGGGTTCGACTCCGCTGAGATTTCGCCTCGATTGATGACAGCGGTGGCGTTGGCCGAGTTTGTGGTCAACGCCTGCTTCGTGGCTCTCGGATGGTACATGGGTGACGCCGAGCGTCGCCGCCGAGCGATCGAACGTGAGCTGGCCGAGCGCAACGTCGAGCTTCAAGCGGCCTTGGACAAGGTCGACAGGCAGGCGGCCAACGAAGAACGGCTTTCCATTGCCCGCGACGTGCATGACATTGTTGGCCACACCGTCAGTCTGCTCGGTGTCCAAGCAGCAGCCGCTCGTCGACAGGTGGCTCATGACCCGACGGCCGCCGAGTCAATCCTCAGGGCAATGGAAGGCCAAAGCAGGGGAGCCGTAGATGAGATCCGCAGTCTAATCACCGTGCTCCGGTCAGCTTCCGATGACGACGGTTCGGCAAAGATGCCGACACCATCGTTCGAACACCTCGACGATCTCGTAGACCAGGTTCGGGCGGCGGGCACCGACATCACCTATTCCCGACAGGGGCCGGCTCCGGCCAACAGCGGCCTAGGACTGTCGGTCTACCGCGTGGTGCAAGAGGCTATCTCCAACGCCATTCGCCACGGCGACGGTGACATCGAACTGGTGGTGGACTCCGATGCAGACGAAATCCGGGTTTTTGTTTCCAACCGGATGTCGCCCGACGACGCTGACGTCGCAGCCCGTCTGCTGTCTGGGTCGGGTTTGGCCGGGATGGAGGAGCGAGTCGGTTTGCATGGGGGAAACTTTGCCGCTGTCCGCAACAGCGACAGGAGGTTCGAGGTGCGTGCGGTTGTACCGATGGGTTCGGTCATCGACATGCGTCCAGTCGCCGCCAACCCGACCAGTGGAGGTAACGCCGCCGAGAAGAACCAGGTTGCGTCTTGATTCGGGTCATGCTGGTCGACGATCAAGAGATGGTTCGAGCCGGTTTTCGCATGTTGCTCGAGGTCGAGTCCGACATCTCTATTGTGGCTGAGGCCTCCGATGGCGCCGAAGCCGTGGCCACTGTGCCTGCGGCCCGGCCCGACGTCATTCTCATGGATGTTCAGATGCCGCGGATGAACGGCTTGGAAGCGACGAAAGCCATTCTTGAAGAACAGCCGAACCAGGAAACGGGACCAAAGGTGGTAATCCTGACCACCTTCGAGCAGGACGACTACATCTTTGAAGCGCTGCACCTGGGGGCCAGTGGGTTTTTGCTGAAGAACGCTCCGGCCGAAGATCTGGTGGACGCCATTCGAGTGGTGGCCGCTGGTGACGCGTTGCTCGATCCGGCGGTGACTCGACGCGTCATCGGCACCTTCACCGCTTCGTCCGTCGGCCAGCGCCGGGTGGGGGAACCACCCGAGCAGATGGCGTCACTGACTGACCGGGAACACGAGGTTCTGCTGCTCCTGGCCCGAGGTATGACCAATGGGGAGATTGCCGCCGAGCTGATTCTTGGCGAGGCCACCATCAAGACCTACGTGTCGAACATCTTGTCCAAGTTGCAGCTGCGGGACCGCATCCAAGCCGTGGTGTTCGCCTATGAACATCACTTGGTCGAGCGCTGAGCCTCGCCGTGCCTCAGC
>JAHDFR010000370.1 GCA_020628065.1 Acidimicrobiales bacterium | reverse complement strand
CTGATCCATGGGATCAAAGCTGATATATCCACACGCTCCGCAATCAAGTGGAGTGTGAATAGTCAACCCGGAAGGATGACCCGCCCTCAGTTCGTCGAGATAGAGATCAAGGAGCCCGCCACCGGCGATCGGAACGACCTGATCCGCTTGACCGGCCCCGTCGTTGTCGTGTGTGAAACGCCAGTTCCGGCCGTAGAAGACGCACTCGCCAGTCGAGAAGTTGTATTCCGCACAGTTGCCGGTCGGGTCGATCATGGCACTGACTCTTCCGTGCACGTACATGTATCGATTTGTGCCATCAAGGACGGGGTCGGCCATGATGAAGCGCCCGATGACTGGGTCGTAGTGGCGGGCGTTGTAGTCGATGAGTCCGATGCCAGGATCGTCGGTCTGACCAGTAAAGGTGAGATCCGTCGGGAGGGCGTTTCCGGCTGTGCCGCGTCGTTGGCCGTAGGGCTGGTAGCGGTTGCGTGCGGCGGCTCCGGTTTCGGAGCGGGTGTAGTTCCCGGATCCGAGATGGTCGGTGGTGCCGGCGCGGTCGGTGCCGTTGACGGTGGATCCTGCCGACATCCCTCCGAGGGTGTGGTGGACGGCTGTGGCGGTGGCGCCATCGGTCTCGTAGCCGTCGGTGAGGTAGTAGGTGACGTCAGTGTCGAGGGTTCGCTTGACTCGGACGCCGTCGGCGTCGTAGAGGGCGGTCATGTCGGGTCCAGCGCCGCTGATTTGGACGAGCCGGTTCTGGACGTCGTAGATCAGGTCTTGGGTGCCGATACCCGTTACGCGTTTGGTCTGGTTTCCGGCTGCGTCGTAGTGGTAGGTCCAGCCTCCGGCCCAGTGGACGGCGTGCGGTCCGGCCCCGTTGAGGCCGTAGCCGTATGTGCTGTTTCTTGTGTTGGTTCCGTCGGCTCGGAGGATGTTGCCTGACGGGCTGTACTGGTAGGTCACCGTGTAGGGGTCAGGCCCATACTTCGTCTGCATCGGACGCCACCAGAAGCGCAACGATTGCACCAAGAGAGCCGTCCGAATCGACGAGTTTGAAGACAACGTCGTGAAGGCATACCGAAACCGACAGCTCCCTCCCGAGCTCCTCGCCCAAACCAACCAGATGATTCGGGCGCAGATGGAGATCATGCACCGAGGTTCAGCCGACGAAGAGCACCGGCTCGATCTCGACCAAGAACGCCTCCTCAGGCAGCGAGCGAAGCTTCTCGAGGCGCACTACGCCGATGCGATTCCGCTCGACATGTTCAAGTCAGAGCAGAAACGGATCGCTGCACAAGTGGACGCCATCGATTCGAGGCTGGTCGCACTCACCGCTGAGTCGCTCACGGTGACCGACTCGCTCAACCAAGCAATCGAGTGGGCCGGCAAGCTCCACCGTGGCTACCGGGCGGCGGAGGACACCCTCCGACGTGACTTCAACCAAGCGCTATTCGAGCGAATCCTCGTGAACGAAGACGGATCGCTCACACTCGAGTTCCGCCCACCGTTCGACGTACTCCTCTCCCCAACGACCGCACGAGCTGCGCAGAAGCACGCTGAGGCCCGAGCAACCGACCCCGACCGACTCGACCGGGAACTCGAAGCGCTCTACGAGGAGTGGAAAGCCGAACAGGCGATGCGTGCTGCTCCAACAGGGGTAGAGAGGCGTCAAAACGAAACAACCCCCGACCATCAGGTCGGGGGTGTGAATTTCGAGCTTTTGGTGGGCGTTGAGGGACTCGAACCCCC
>JAHDFR010000369.1 GCA_020628065.1 Acidimicrobiales bacterium | reverse complement strand
GCGAGCTCAAGGAATCTTTGGTCGACGTTTAGGGAGTGGGTGACTGAGCCGGCCTTGACCAGCGTGACGCGGTCAATGGCTTTTGGATCTTCGACTTTGATTGAGATGACTGAACCGGGATCTGGATTGGTCGTCGACAGCCCGAGTATCGGCGTACGGTCAGTTCTTGATCCATCGGCCTTGACTAGATAGTCAGGTGAGTAGATTTCAGCGTTGAGGTTGGTAACCGGACCAGGATTGCCCCCTCCAGCTGAAAGCACTCGCCCGTCTGGCAGCAGGATTGACGTCGAGTGGTACAACCGCGGAACCTGCGCTTCGTCGCCGACTGACCATGTTCGTGTCACAGGGTTCCAGATCTCGGCCGAATAGCTCGGGCCGTAGTCCGTAACCCCGAGACCCGCACCCTCGGTGTCGGCGGCGACTCTGCCGCCACCGGTTACGAGTACTCGTCCGTCGGGCAGCAGCGTTGAGTCTGCCCACTTACGAATGTCAGACATCGTGCCGCCCGATGACACGACCGGCTGACCACCGGTCACATCGATGATCAGAGTTTCAGATGTAGATCCGCCCAGGAACAGAATCTTGTCCTGACGAAACATGACAGCCGTGGTGAAGACACCTCGAAACTGTGGGTCGAGTGTTCCGGCCATCGTCAAGCCTTGTAGGCCTTCGTCGACAAAGAACATTTCGCCCCGGGTATCGATGCCAAAGACCCGGCCATCAGACAGAACAAACAGGCGCGGGTACCACCAGTCCAGGTGCGAGGTGTCGAATGGGAGAAGTTTTGATCCTTCCTCGGGAGTCCACAACTCGGCGCGATCTTCACCTCCGATCCCGCCCTGCACGTAGATCGACTCATCGGGGAGCGTGATAACCGTTCCGTACCAACGCTCGCGTTGCATCCCCGGCAGCGTGGTCACAGATCGGGTTGAAGGGTCGTATTGGCTTATGTCTCCGTTGGGGTCGACGGCGTAGCCACCACCCATGATGAGCAGGCTGCCGTTGTCTGGTCGGTTTATCTGAAGACCGCAGAAGAAGTTGGTGTTGGCACCGTGCAAGAGCAGGGAATGCCCCTGAGTCGGTGAACCCGACGGTTCCCACACGTCATAGTGAAGCTCGGAGCGGCTGGTCCCGTCAGGGCGTGATCCGTAGGTGACGATGTTTCCCGAGCTGTCCAACGCAGCATGGATGGCAACCAGGGGCCAGTCGCCAAGTGGGCCCCATCGTCCGCCGTCTTCGAGTTCGACGGCTGCCGACGCCGACCCTGCCAGCACCGATGTGCTCAAGACCAGAAAGGCAACGAGTGCAACTCTTGCCTTATTGCCCGCGTCGCCGAGTGTGACACGCCGTCCCGCCGTGTGTTGAAGCACCGCCGCTTCGCCTTTCCTTCAGCCGAACACCCGCCTGGTGTTGGCCTCTGCTCCTCGCCAGGTGCGGATTGCACCACGTAGGAGAACGTAGAAAGTGCGGTTGGTGCCTTTAAGGGTGAAACATCCCGGGCGGGAGACAATGCGGTCGCGACGGTGATTGCTGCGAACTATCGGCGGCAGCGGGACACAGGAACATTAGGGGTGGGCCTAAACCGTTCGGGCTACGGGTGTGGTTTCAGTCGGCCCATGCTCCAGTGGAAACCGCCAATCACTTCATGTCGCGACCGTTAGCCCGCCGGGCCGGCGACCTCGAAGCCGTCTTCGGTGAAGTCGACCACTTTGCCCCGGTTGATACTGACCCAG
>JAHDFR010000368.1 GCA_020628065.1 Acidimicrobiales bacterium | reverse complement strand
TCTTCTGAGGGATTGATCAGTTCGACCGAGGCGCCGAATCCGGCGATGAGCCCGGCCATGGCGTCGTCATGGAGGGCCGAGAGGCGGACATGAAAGCGGTCGTCTTCGGTCCGGCCGAGGATGTCGAGGCTGGTCCCGAACAACCATCGAACCGGCCAGATCATGTCCGGGTTCACCAGTGCCTCTACTTGCGATGTCATGCGGATGGCCTGGACGTTGTCGATGACGTCTCGCCACTCGCTGTCGATGTCAAATGTGTCCGGTCGTTCGGCTTGCCCGTCCAACACCGCCAAGTGGTCTATCCGGTCGACCCGGAACGTTCGTTGACCGTCATCGGTGAGAGCCAGCAGATACCAGGTGCCTCGCTTGCTGACGAGCCCAAGCGGGCTGATCTGACGGCTGGAACGCCCTGACCGCGGGCTGCGGTAGTTGATCTGTAGACGTTTGGCTTCGATCACGGCGTCGGTGACTGCATCGAGGAGAGGCGGGGGAGCTGGGGTGGCCGGACCGCTCCAGGTGGTGTCGTCGAAGTGGACGGCTGTGGCGGCCTCTTCGGCGTCGGACTGAAACGGTTCGGGCAACGCGGCGGCCAGCTTTCGCAGGGCGGCCCGCAGGTGGGGGTAGGCGTCCAGCGATCGTCCGGCGGCCACGAACAGTGCCCGGGCCTCACTGGAGGTCAATCCCGACAGGTCGGTGGAGCCGCCGCCCAGTAGCCGCCAGCCGCCGCCACGACCGGCTTGGGAGTAGACGGGCACGCCGCTGGATGACAGGGCCTCAAAGTCCCGGCGCGCCGTGCGGACCGAGACCTCAAGTTCAGTGGCCGCCTCGTGGGCCGTGACTGTGCCCCGTCGTTGCAGCAGGAGAAGTAGGGCGACAAGGCGGTCAGCGCGCATCAAGCAACAGTATGGCCGCCAATATTAAAAGTGGCCAGAAGATGGCCACTTTTGTGATTCACACTGTCTCCATGACAAGTGAAACCGAATCAGTCGAATCTGAACTGTCCACCCGTGAGCTATCGGTCGATGACCCCCGACATGGCCTGTCGCAGGTACTCGCCGGTGTCCACCAGCTGTTCGCTTCCGCCTCCGCCGACGCCGGCAATCTGTCCAAACCCACACCGTGCACGGAATACAACGTTGGTCAGCTGATGGATCACATGACCTTTGTGGCCAAGCGGGTCAGCGCCATGGGCAGAGGCCGGCGGTGGGAGGACGTTGCTCATGTGAACGTCGAGGCCGACCGGGCTGAGGCGTTCAAGGCCGCCACCATGGACGTGCGGGCAGCGTGGGACGACACGGCCAAGCTCGAGCAGATGTACAACACGCCCTTTGGTGAGGCCCCTGGTGCGGCGGTCATGTTTGTCTACACCTGCGAGTTTGGTGTGCACGGTTGGGACCTGGCCCAAGCCATCGGAGCGGACTTCAGCGTTGCTGACGAAGCGTTGCAGGGGGCGTTGGCGGCCTCCAAAACGCTGCCGGCTGAAGGTCGGGACGACCCCGACATGCCGTTTGGCCCTGTGGTTGAGGTACCCGATGACGCGCCGGCGCTCCTGCAGATCGCCGGCTGGATGGGGCGCCCCGTCTTGGTCTAGCCGAGCGTTTCCGCAGCTTCGGGCTCGCGTGGGGTCGGCGTGGTCGGTCTGGCCGGCTGCTGGATGACGGCGGCCACGGCGATCAACACAATGACTCCACCTAGAGCCTGCAGCGCCGTTATGGGCTCGTCGTGTACCGGCCAGGCCAGGC
>JAHDFR010000142.1:5238-10967 GCA_020628065.1 Acidimicrobiales bacterium | reverse complement strand
AGCGGCTGCCGAGATCGTCACAGCGCTCAAAGGGCAGGCTGAACCGTTCGTTGACGGACCGTACGGCCCTCGTGAGATGTTGGCTGCCAGCGGTGGCCCGGACTACCTCGGATCTCCACCGGAAGGGGCTGTCGAGCCCGGCACCCATCCCGAACTTGACCCAATCTTCATTGCCTGTAGAGAAGGCGACGGCGCCGCCTGCGACGAACTGTATTGGGCCGGCTTCGAAGCCGACGGGGCGCTGGTCTATGAGCGTTTCGCCGATACCTGCGGAGGTCGGACGGCGACCGAACCCTGCACTGCGCTGCTCGGCGGGACATCCCCAGGGGAGGATCCGATAATCCACAGCCAGGATTCCACCTTTCGAGCCCGCAACTACCTCTTCCAGCTTGAACTAGTGCCACCACCGACCATGGCACCGCCGGGTACCAAGCCCCACTTGGATGAGCTTTGGCTGCAATGCGGAATAGAAGCCAACGCCGAAGCGTGCCGCGATCTAGGCCTCGAAGCGCTGGACTTCGACGACGACATCTACGGCGCCTTCGCCGCCACCTGTGGCGGACGCATGCGCACCGTGGCGTCCGCAGGCTGCGTCAACTTGATGAACACTGAGTTGGTACCGGCTGAAGGTTCACCACCTCCCGGTTTCGACCCGTCGATCGATGATCTTTGGCGGCAGTGCGGAGACGGCGACGGATCAGCCTGCACTCAAGTATGGCTCCAGGCCGGATCGAACGACTCGCTCGCCGACGAACAGAAAGATCAGTACACGCGTTTCGGTCGCACCTGCGGCGGCATCGTCAACCGGCCGATGACCGACTGCAACGACTTCGCCAACTGGCCTGTCACCAACTAGACAACTGGAGGAAAACGGATGATCTACGGATGGGGTACCGACCACAAGACCAGTCAGATAGACGATTCGACCGTGGCAGTCTGCCGATTTAGGTACGTCTCGTTGGCGTTCATCTTTTCGTTCGTGTGGAAGCGGCAGTGGTTCCTCCAGGGCCGCGATCGGGCGCTGGACCGAGAAGTCACAGCCGACGAGATTAACTCGATTTACGGGCCTGGTTCTGCGCCGACTCCGGGTCTGTGGAGACGGTACGGGGTTTTGCTCACCGGCGGTGCTCTGCTGGCGTATCTGGTTGTCGGCAGCGCTGTGCAAACCGTGTTCGGTGGCGGCGAGTCAGTGGCCGCCGATTCGCTGGCCGTCGCCCAACCCGCTGACAACGCGCTTGCGTCGGCCACCGTGGACGGTCCGCAAGACGAGTTGGAGCCGGCAGCGCCGGCGACGGCCGCCGTCGAAGAACGTACCGCCGATGCGGCGCAAGCACCGTCTCCTGCCGATGGCGAGGACGAGGGCCTGGATGCGGAGGGGATCGCATCTACCGACGTAGGGACGACACCAGCTGGTGTCGATGGATTCGCCACCCGAATCGAGCTGGTCGGCGACAACAACATCATGTCGACTGATGTTGCCAACCCTGCCGACGACAACCTGGCTGAGCTGACCGTGCATGGAATCCACACCACCTCCCAGACGTTCTACGCCGCTGGGATCGCCCAAAGCTACCGCAGCGGGGATGTCATCGCTGAAGAGGGCAACAAGCTTGTGGTGGTCGATATCGAGATGCTGGTGACATCTCAGTTCGGCAACATCAACGAGGCGGCGTTCAGGATCGTCGACCCCGAGACCGGCGTTATCTATCCCCATGCGGTTGCCTACCACACGTCCGGTCTGTGGGCCGGCACGGTGTTCAACGAGCGCCTGGTCTTCGAAGTGCCGGCATCTCTAATGGCGTTCGAGTTCCAGGCCGGATCAATGGACAGTCAGCGAGACGGCTTACAGGTCAAGTATGAGGTTGAGCTCGAAGCGGGTGATATCGGGCCGTATGCCTATGTCGACAAACCTTTCAATGAGGGTCCGGTCTCAGCGGAACTGCTTTCCGACGACAACATCGGCAGTCCGAGTATTGGCCCTGGCGCAGACACCGATTGGTTGGCCTCGATTGAGATCCTCTCGGTTGAGGTGGCAGGCAAAGTCGGCCCGGAGGCTCCCCTGCCCGGCCACAAATGGCTGGTAGTCGACACTCAAATTGTTGGCGCCTCAACGTTTGCTCGCCTGGCCAACGAGAGCATTCACGTACTGGCTGACGGTGAGTGGTACCCAACACCTGAACAGATCAATGAGTCTGTAGGCGGGGGAAAGGTCTGGTCCGGCCCGCTCGTCTTCCAAATTCCAGCCGAGGTTGAGGAAGCGGTGTTGAAGATGGGGCCGTTCGCTCATTGGGCAGAGGGTGACCGAGTCGAATACCGATTGGAGCTGCCGTGATACAGGCACCAGCTCTCGGCTACCGCCGGTGAGCTTGGCGTTGTGCTCGACGATCAACAAGTCGCATGTCTCGACGAGGGAACGGAAGGCATGGGCTACCGAGACTTCTTTGCCCCTCGTCGGCTGGCCAATGCCATGTCCTCATGCCTTACAAGCGAGCAGATGACGGCGCTGGCCGCGGCCGGTTGACCCCAAGTCAAATCGCCTGCGACCTGCAGCGTGAAAGAGTGACAGATGAACGATCTAGAGGTGAGGCTAGACGACAGCTGTCGGCGGTTGGCCGACGGTGGGTTCGTGCAGTCCTACGCCATCGAGCGTGACGGCGGAGCTGGTCAGGCCACTGTCGGCGACAGGGTGTTGGACGAGATCGTTCGGCAGTGGGGTCTGAGCGCTGGCGAGCTTGATGAGCTGTCGGCTGAGGAGCTTGATCTCTACGGCGGTGAACAACTGCTTGGCTGCCGGTCCTGTCGAGGACGAACGACGCCACCGCTACATCGACGCCACAAGGCTTGGGTTGACACTGCTTCTGTTCGTCGATGTCGCTCAGATCGGTCGGCTTGAGCAGACGCTGGGCCTAAAGATCGACGGCGACAGTTACATCGCTGCGCCGATTCCCGAACCGCAGGACGGCGAGATCTTCGAAGTAGGTCGGGCTTTGGCAGAAGCGAAAGCCCGGCGAGACGAGCGCCGACCGCTCTCAGCTTCTCCGTTGCGCCGAGCGATTCGAGCCGTGTTTCCTCCGGTGCGCTGACAGGCTCGTGCTGACGGCCCGTCTCAGATGGGATTCAAACTCTCGGCCAGGGCGGCTCGGCAGAGCTGGTCCGCCGCCCGAGTTGTTTCCGGTAGGCGAAAGCGTGGGGTCAACGCCAGGATGTGTTCTACGCTGGAGGCCACGTCGATCAAGTGGCCGGGGGAGACGAAGACGCACTTCGTGTCTGTCCTCGTGCGGAGGGCGGCTCCAATCACGCCGGAGTTCGCCTCGGTCTGACTGTCGGCCGGTGCGACCCGTGCGGTTGGGACTCTCCTCGCTCGGGGCCGATGTCGGCGAAGGATCCGGTGAGATGGTTCTTGGCGCAGCCGATGGTGGGCACACCGAGGGCGACGCCGACGTGACAGGCCAGTCCCGCTCGAGCCGGATGGGCGATGCCGTGGCCGTCACACACCACTAGCTCCGGTTCGTGACGCAGTTTGGCCATTGCCGCCAGGAGCACGGGTGCCTCTCTGAAGGCGAGGAAGCCGGGCCGGTAGTCGACGGGGTTGGCCACAGTGGCTGTCGCCTGTTCGACAATCTCGAATGATGCGGTGTCGATGACCACCGCCGCCGCAACCGCCTTCGATGAGTCCTCGTCGTACGCCGCATCCAGCCCGACAACCAGCTGCGGTAGTGCGTGCATCGGTCGAAGGTTGACCTGCTCGGTAATGCTGCGTTGCTGCGTGAGCAGTTCCTGGTTTGAGAGTTGGTCGTTCGATGCGGCCATCGCTGAGGTTGATGCTACTCGATCGGCGGGAAACCGAATTTCTGTCCGAATTAATCGAACTGGTGTTCGTTTTTGTCCCAGTGGTCCGCTATGGTTGGTGGTATGGCGGTAGTCGAAGGCGAGCCCATGAGTGATAACACGTTCACCTCATTTCGTGCCTTCGATGCTGCCCTGGCCGCCGCCGTGGGATCGAAGGTTATTCATTGTGAAGATGACGTCGACAGGGCGCTGGCCGACGTGGGGGAGCGGTTGGATGCGTTGATGTTCACCCTCGGCTCGCTTCCCGAGAGTCTTGTTGTCTCTCAGTTCGCCCGGTGTGAACGCAGGTTGGCGGCGGAACGACTGCTTGCCGTGGCCGGACGCATTGGCTCCAGCGGTGAAGCCTCCGTCGATCGCCGTCGGGCCCGCAACGAGCTGTCCAACGGGGCATCCTCCACCCGATCAATCAATCGGGATGCTTGGCGAGCAGTGGCCCTGGCCGCCAACACCCGCCTGGCTGAACGAGCTGCCACCGGTGACGTGGCCGTCGAGTCCATCGACGCCCTCTTGAAAGCGGCCGATGGAACGTCGGGTGACGTCCCCGACGACTTGATCGACATCGTCGCCCGGCTGTCCCCCGACCAGGCAGCCAGCACCGTCGACCGCTACCTGGAAGACAATGCCAACGTCGGCGATGTCGAGAACAAGCACCAAGAACAACACAATGCCCGACGGGTGTTTCGATACCGAGCCCATGAAGGCGCTGGGCGACCGACGCTGTCAGGCATTGGAATCGAAGGTACCGACGCTGAAGTGGCCCGAATCTGGTCACAAGTCGAGGCTGCCGCCGATGCTCGCTATCAATCCGACGGCGGGCGGGACCGACCCGGAAGTCAACATGACTCGCTTGAGCATCGAAGGTTCGACGCCCTGGCAGAGATGTTTAGCGGAGGCTTGGTGGGCATCGGCGGTGCTGCTCGGTCGTCCGTGGTTGTAACGGTGGACGCGGCCGAGCTGTTCGAAGATCCTGACGGCGAACTGGTTGCCAATCAGCTGGGTGTCGGGCCGATCCCCAAAGCCGTCCTGGACGGCTACCTCTCCTCGGCGTCGCTTTCTGTCTTGGTAACCGGGTTGCGTGGCGCTCCACTGTGGCTCGGGCGAGCCCGGCGCCACTCCAGTCAGGCGCAGTTCCTGTCGCTAGCGATACGAGACCGAGGGTGTGTGCTGTGCCGCGCTGACATTGGTCGATGCGTAGCCCACCATCTAATGCCCTGGTCGGCGCCCGGGCGGGGGCGCACGGATGTCGATGACATGGCACTGCTGTGCCAGCGCTGCCATCGTGATCTTCACCACCGCAATCACACGTTATACCGGGCTGGTACAGCCGATGGCCGTTATATCTGGGCCACTCGACCGGCGACGCCGGCTGAAACCCCGGCCCCAGCGCCTCAACATCGGCAACGGGAATAGGAGAGTGTCGTGGCTCTACTGTTCCGGAATGACGATTTCCACCCGGCGATTTTGCGCCCGGCCGGACGGACTGTCCTCGCCGTCCGGGGTTTCATTGGGGGCGACGGGCTGGGACTCGCCGACACCCGACACCTCGGTCGGTACCGACAACCCGGCCGACGCCAGCGCGGCATCAACCGCCTCAGCCCGGGCCAGCGAAAGCGCCAGGTTGGCGTCGTCGCCACCGACAGAATCGGTGTGCCCCACCACTCGAACCGGCTTACCCACCGTCTCGACGGCCTCAACCACCTCGGCGATCACCGACGCCGTCTCCTCCAGCAGTGTGGCCGAACCGAAGTCGAACAGCAGCGCCGAGTCGAAACGAATAACAGTGGCGCACGGGGGAGTGAGCGACCCCAGGCTGCCCAACGGCGGGAACTTGTCGGCCACAGCGAACCGGGGAGCGTCGGGCAGCACAACGGCCTGACCGG
>JAHDFR010000142.1:0-5138 GCA_020628065.1 Acidimicrobiales bacterium | reverse complement strand
GCCACCGAGATCGTGGTCAGCGCCGAGCCCTGCTCGTTGGTGTACACCCCGGAGCCGTCCGGCTCAACCTGAATGGTGACCAGCCCACCAGAGGTCGAATCGTAGAACTGACCGGACCCATCGGCCTCCACATCAAGCGACACCAGCCCCTGGTCGGTCTCCTCCCGATACGTGCCCGAACCGTCCTCGCCGATGTCAAACACGTCATCACCGGTGTTCGAACCGCTGTAGACCAGAGCGCCCTCATCGGCGCAACTGACCGAAACCAACTCCACGCCACTGTCGGGAGCAGCCACCAGGTCGCCCAACTGCGAGGCCACAATATCTCCGGTCGAGTTCAACACCGAAATGTCAGGCAACGCCACCGGCGGAATCGGTGGCAGCACAATCTCGATCAACTCCAGGCCCGACAGGTCGGCCTCGGTTGCCGCTTCCGGCTCGGCCTCAGAAGACGACGCCACAGGGGCGTCCACCGCTTCGCTTTGCAGGGTTTTGCTTTGCAGGGTCTCGCTTTGCAGGGTCGCCGGCTCATCAGCCGGGGCCGAACAGCCCGAAGCCAGCACCACCAGAGCCAGAACCAAACCCCTCCGCCGCATGGCCAATATGGTAGCTGGCCTCGGCGCTACGGCAAGGTCACGAATGTCGGCGAACGCTCAGGTCGTAACTGGTGGTTCGGCGTAGCTGGCACTGGCCGTGATGTCCTCATCCGACATGGCCATCATGGCTTCCAGAGCACGTTGGCTGTAGCCCATCTGCGGTTTCGACGGGTCGATCGGCGGCTGAGCCACACCTCCGCCCTCACCGGCATAGGCCGCCGGGTTCCGATAGCGCTGCAACTCCTCAGCCGAAATGCCAGCCAGCTCCACCACCTCAGGGTCGATCCAGGCGTCGCCGTCCACCGGTGTGTCCGAGGTCGCCACCTCCAACGTCAAACCCTCCGGTCCGGCGAAGTAAATGGACTGGCACATGCCGTGGTCGACGTGGCCCATCACGTTCACCCCACGGGAACGAATGCGATCCCGCATGTTCAACAGCTCCTCCAGCGAATCCACCCGAAAAGCAATGTGCTGCGTGGTGCCTGGAGCCGACGAGCCGGCTCCGTTGCCGGCGTGGGTAACACCCTGGGTGGCCTCGATGTCGGCGTTGGCCGGCAGATGAACGAAGGCCACCGAGCAGTGGTCGTTCAACCGGCAGAACCCATGCCACCCGCCGGGCACACCGTGCATCCAGAACAGCGCCACCAACTCGGCGCCCAACACATCGGTGAAGAACTCGATTTGAGATTTGATGTCAGCGGTGCTGATCGCCAAATGATGAACGCCGTTGATGCGAGCCGAACTAGCTGTGACCGAGTCTGCCATGACACCAGCTAAGCACTTAACGTCGAGATGCCGCCAGAACCTGCTTGGTCAACCGCATCAAACGGGTGATGTGCCAGATAGCCACAAACCGATTGGCGGCCGACGCCAACACCGACCTCACGCCTTTGAGATTGGGGACCGCGTTGGCCAGCTGCTCCTGCGACGCCCGCAGCGACGCCAACGAATCCATCAAACGAGTGCCACGCGCCCACTGCAAACTGCCCCAGTAGGCCCGGATCTCCTCCAGCACCGGACCGGCATCGGTGTTCTCATCCAGAATGCGCTGAAACACGGCGTCCTCGGCCTCGGCGAAACCTCGACCGGTGGCACTGTCTTCATGGACCCGGTACGACGTCAGGCGTTTGTTGACATAGAACAGCTCCCGCCGTTCTTTCACCAGCTGATAGCTGCACCAAATGTCATACAGCGGCTCAATGTCAGCCGGAACGGTGAGGCCCTGAACCGCGTCGGTCCGCAGAACAGCGGCGTAGGCCGGCTGAGGGGCGTTGTCCACCGCCACCAAGCGAAGACCCTCCGCCCGGTCATAGTCCACCGGCCCGGCCGGCGTGATACTGCGCCCGGTGCGGGCCGCCTCCTGCTCGGTGAGGGCGAACCGGGTTTGATCGTTGCCGTCCATCAGCCAAAAGTCGCAGTAGACCATGGCGATGTCGGGGTGGTCGTCGAACGGTGCCGTCATCTCGGCCAGAAAGTCCGGATGCCACTTGTCGTCGTCATGCAGTGTGGCGACAAGTGGCGTGTCAGCCCGGCGAATCAGATCCAACCAGTTGCCGGTAGCTCCAAGCCCCGGCCGGTTGCGGTGATAGCGAATACGCGAATCACCGATGTCGGCGATCAACCGCTCGGTCTCATCCGAAGCACCGTCGTCACCCACCAGGATGACGAAGTCTTTCATGGTCTGGGCCAGCGCCGAATCCAGCGCCGTCCGAATGAAATGGGGTCGATCACAGGTGGGCATCACCACCGAAACCAATGCCATTGCGTTAGCCACCTCAAGCTGCTCGGGTCGCCCCCGGTCAGGGTCAAGCTCATAGTAGGAACAGCGGCGGCCGAGACGCTACAAATTTCAATCAGAACAGATAGTTCTTCCCCCGGCGCGGTCCAACGTGCTGAGTCGACGGACTACCGTGACCGGGTGCGATTCACCAAGCCGTTCTGGGCCGGGATAGCCGACGGGTCCATCACCACCGCCTACCGCTGGTGGACGCGTCCGACTGTTGTCGAGGGTCGTATCTACCGAACCGGTGGCGGCCGAGTGCGGGTAACAAGCGTCGCTGAGACCACACCCGAAGCCGTAACCGCCAGGGCGGTGAAGAAAGCCGGATACAGCTCGCTGGGTGAGCTGCAGGCCTATCTAGGCACGAGGCCCGCCGATCGACACTTATATATGGTGCGATTTGAGGTGGTCGACGAGCCCGATCCGCGTCAGGAACTGGCGGCCAATGCCGATCTCAGTGCCGACGACATTGCCGACATCACAAAACGCCTCGACCGCTACGACAACGCCAGCAGCCACGGAGCGTGGACTCGCCCAACGCTGGAGCTCATCGCCCAACACCCGGCGCGGCGTGCACCCGACCTGGCCGACATGGTCAACCGGGAAACCAAGCCCTTCAAACTTGACGTGCGCAAGCTCAAAAACCTCGGCCTGACGCACAGTCTGCGTATCGGCTACGAATTGTCGCCCCGGGGGGCGGCGTATCTGAAGAGGACCAGCTAGCGTAAAGAACTCGCGGACGGGGGTGTAATGGATACAGGCACTGAATCGAGCGGGATGGCAGCTGGGTCAGCCCAGCCCGGGTGGTACGCCGCTCAAGGCGACCCACCGGGAACGCTGCGGTACTGGAACGGATCGGAATGGATCGGCGAACCGGTGCCCGGCAACGCTGTTGGTGAACCGGGCGCCACCGCAACCGAAGCGCCGGCAGTTGAATGGTCAACCAGCGGTTTGGTGCAACCCAGCACCAACTACGCCAGCTGGGGTAAACGGGTGGCGGCTTTTCTCATCGATCTCGCCATCTTGGTGCCGTTCATGGCCGGAGCGGTGGCCAGTTTCGACGCCGCCGACGCCGCAGATGGCGGCTCGGTCGACGCCGAGTCGGGGTTGTGGATCGTCGGTTTCGTTCTGTTTCTAGCCTTCTTCGTGGTGTCGTTCATCAACTCCATCATCGTTCACGGCATCACCGGTCAGACTTTGGGTAAACGGGTGATGAAGACCATGTTGATCGAGGAGTCTTCGGGCAATTCGCCGGGAATCGGGCGAGTCTTCGCCCGAGGTCTTCTGGCTACCATCGCCGGTCAGCTCACGTTCGGTATTTTCCCCATCCTCGACCGTCTCTGGCCGTTGTGGGACGGCAAAAACCAGCGCATCGCCGACAAGGTGACCAGCACCGTGGTGGTCAACAAGACAAGCAGATGAGTTCGGGTGGAATGACCCGGCACGAGCGCTAGAGTCAACTAGTCCACGTTTTGGGCGTTCGGTGCAGCCGGAACAGTTCGAAAGAACACCTTTCCTTGCCGTAATCGATCCGTCCAAGGAGTAACGACGTCCGTGAAGGCCTCGGTGTGCCCACCGAGGAACCGCCCGGCAAAACTGAATCCGCTCCGCCTAAGCCGAAGCGCCCACACGGTGGAGCATTCGCGTGAACGGCTACAGAGCTGCGTGCCGACGCCTGGGAAGACCAGGCCGAACCACAGTGAGCGGCCCTCTGACGGGAAAGAAGATCGAGATGACACAACGTGCTGTTGTCGGCAAAAAAGTCGGCATGACCCAGGTCTGGGACGAGAACAACCGCATGATTCCGGTGACCGTCCTGGAAGTGACCCCTTGCCGGGTCGTCCAAATCAAGACCCCCGACACCGACGGGTACTCCGCCATTCAGGTGACCACCGGTGACCGGGATGCCAACAAGCTGAACTCACCCGAGGCCGGGCACTTCGCCAAAGCCGGCGTGGCCCCCGGAGACGGACTGGTCGAGCTTCGCCTCGACGACGTATCCGAGTTCACCATCGGCCACGAGTTCGGCGCTGAGACCTTTGAGCCCGGCGACGTCGTCGACGCCGTCGGAACCAGCAAAGGCAAAGGCTTCGCCGGTGTTATGAAGCGCCACAACTTCGCCGGTCAGCGAGCCACCCACGGTGCTCACCTTGTACACCGCATGCCCGGCTCCATCGGCCAGTGCGCCACCCCGGCCCGCGTATTCAAAGGCACCAAGATGGCTGGACGCATGGGCGGCGAGCAGGTCACCGTCCAGAGCCTCAAAATCGTTCAAGCCGACCCCGACCGCAACGTCGTTCTGGTTCAGGGTTCGGTGCCCGGCCCCAAAGGCGCCCGGGTCATCGTCCGCAATGCGGTCAAGCATTCGAGCACGAAAGGTGACGCCTGATGCCCAAGGTTTCGGTCAAGACCATGGCCGGCAAGGCAGCCGGCTCCATCGACCTCGACGAGGAGACATTCGGCATTAAGCCCAACGTCCCCGTTATGCACCAGGTCGTCAATGCCCAGTTGGCCGCCCGCCGAGCCGGTACTCACAGCACCAAGACCCGTTCCGAGGTCCGTGGTGGCGGCGCCAAGCCGTGGCGGCAGAAAGGCACGGGTCGTGCCCGAGCCGGTTCGTCCCGTTCGCCGATTTGGATCGGTGGTGGTATCGCCCACGGCCCCAAGCCTCGTGACTACTCCGAGCGGACCAACAAGAAGATGATCAAGCTGGCCCTACGCTCCGCACTGTCGGATCGGGCGGCCGAAGACAAGATCGTCGT
>JAHDFR010000367.1 GCA_020628065.1 Acidimicrobiales bacterium | reverse complement strand
ACAGATCGTCGTCATCCATGAACAACAGGTTCACCATGAGCTTGATGACCTCACGAGGCGTGAAGTGCTCACCCGCCGTCTCGTTCGACAACTCCGAGAACCGCCGGATCAGCTCCTCGTACAGGTAGCCCATCTCCAGGTTCGAGACCCGCTCGGGGTGAAGATCGATCTCGGCGAACTTCGAGACGACCAGATAGAGCAGGTTGGCCTTGTCGAGTCGCCCGATCTGGGTGTCGAGATCGAAATGGCCGAGGATGTCACGGATCTGCGGCGAGAAGCCCGCCACGTAGTTGCGCAGGTTCGCAGCGAGGTGGTCGGTGTCGTCGAGCAGCTTTGGCAGGTCGTACTTCGACGTGTTCCACACACCCGGCGTCGACGTCAGGCGGTCAAGCACGGGGCCGTGGTTCTCGATGCCCGAGGCCTTCGTCGTCTCGAACCGATCAAGCATGTCGGCCTTCACCGGCGCGATCACACAATCAAGTCTCCGCAGGACCGTGAACGGCAAGATGACCCGGCCGTACTCGGACTGCTTGTAGTCCCCACGCAACAGATCCGCCACCGACCAAATGAACGCCGCGTGGTTGTTGATGCCCTCGTTGTCCGCCACGTGCCCCCTCGGTCGACCGGTCGTCTGATCGTACGTCCTGGGCACCGTGTCCAAGCCAGACGGGTTGCTGGGCAATCCGCTCTACATCGCTTTTGGAGTTAGCTGGCGTGGGTGCGCGAAACACCCGGCTGCGAGCCGGCCGGTCTACTTGCGGAGCACCTTACGAAGCTAGCCGGCCTCGATACAGCAGGCCTCCGGTGGAGGCTCGACGCCCCAGACGCCAAATGCGCCGAGCAGCACACCGCAAGTGATGAAACTGAAGAGGAATAGATAGAAGACGTGCAGATGATCAAGAGCACCCCAGCGACGCATCACCGTTCGAAAGAACTCTCGGTGAAGCAGAGGGTTCCTCGCTTCACCATCCCTCGGATCGCGGTATGCGTATGCCGTACCGAACGTGTACTGATCGGGCGCCATGACTTCCGGCGGCCCCTCACTACCGGCCCCGCCACCATGCTCGTCGCTGATGTAGGCGTTCACCATTTCGTCGAGGTTCTTGAGGCGGTGAAACACTCCTTGCTCGTAGAACGCGTACGTGCACTCGAGCCACCAGAAGAGCGCTGTCGAAATGAGCGCTGCGGCAAGGATCAAGGGCTGTGCTTGCGTGACTGCTGCAACGAACGCCGCACCTGCAGTCGTGACCGCCCAGTTCCGAACCCCTCGACGCTCCGCATCGAACTTGTGGATTGACTCCTGGTGCATCTCGTATTCACGCATCGCCAAGTCAAACCATGCCTGGTCCTTTAGCTTCGACGCCGACAACGAACCCCGATCGACCATGTTGAGAAGGTAGCTCAGGGAAGCCCGTGAACACCCGGGTTCGGTCGGCTACTCGGTGTGGGTACTGATCTCGCTCTACGACGCCGAAGCCCACCCAACAGCGAATCGACTGGCGCATCCAAAGCACCGTGCGGCCAAGACGACCACGGTGACAGCGGTGAACACTCTCCAATCCTTGCACAACGCCCGTTCTGCCATCGCTCCACGACGCCAAGAAGAAGGATCACCGCTAGAACCTTTCTAGAGGCTCATCGAAGGCCTCGTGGAACGGCCAGTTCAGTGCCTCCGCACACCCCGCCCCTGTTCGGGCACCCGAGGAACTGAGACACTGAACATGGCCATCACCGAACAAGACCGCC
>JAHDFR010000011.1:47281-52980 GCA_020628065.1 Acidimicrobiales bacterium | reverse complement strand
TCGGGTGCCCCCGAGCATCTTTCGGCTACGAGGCATCACGCGGTTGGCTCGCCTACCGACCGGTAGGTAGGCTGGGTGGCATGGTTATGGATGCTGATGTAGCGCTCCTGGCAGAGCTCGAAGGTGAGGCGGCCCGCCTGCTTGACCGGCATTACAACTCGACCAAGATGTGGCACCCCCACACCATGGTTCCGTGGAGTCGGGGCGAGGACTTCGAGCCTGACTACGAATGGTCACCCGAGGAAGCCAACATTCCGGCCGAGGTCCGATCGGCGTTGTATGTGAACCTCCTTACCGAGGACAACCTGCCGTACTACTTCCGAGACATCGAGCGGATGTTCGGAAAAGACGGCGCCTGGGGTGAGTGGGTCCGACGCTGGACGGCCGAAGAAGGCCGCCACGCCGTCGTCATTCGCGACTACCTCACCGTCACCCGGGCCATCGATCCCGTTGAGCTGGAAGAGGGCCGAATGGTCCAGATGTCAGGTGGGCAGGTGCCGGAGCCGCCATCGGCGGCCGACGGTCTGATCTATGTGACCCTTCAGGAATTGGCCACCCGCATCTCGCATCGCAACACCGGCGCCAAGCTGGAAGACAAAGCCGGCTACGACATCATGCGCCGCGTGGCCATTGACGAGAACCACCACTTCCTGTTCTACCGCGACGCCGCCAGCGCCATCATCGAGATCGACCCGTCCATGGCGGTCGAGGCCATGGCCCGCCAGGTGATTGGCTTCGCCATGCCGGGTGAAGGTATTCCGCAGTTCAACGAGCACGCCAAACTCATTGCCAACGCCGGCATTTACAACCTGGCCGTGCACCACGAGCAGATCCTCGAACCCATCGTGTTGAAACACTGGGGTCTTGAGCACATTGAGGGCCTAACCCCCGAGGCTCAGGAGGCGCAGGACAAAGTCATGCGCTACATCGAGAAGTCCAAGCGAGTGGCCGCCCGGCTCAAGGACCGGATGGAAGCCCGCAGCGCCGCTGAGAACGCCGCCGCCTGAGACCGCATCCAGCGTCAATAATCAGTGAACCTAGCCGGTTGGGTTGAACCGGTCGGGTAGCGAATCCAGCCAGGCCGTCAACTCCGCGGTAGAGCGGTTGTCGACATCAGTCACGGTGTGCCATTTCACCCGGCACCGCCGATGACACAGCACCCGAAGCGTGCGGTTCACCCGCAGGCGGCCTCCGTCGCCTTGCGCAATGTTGACCCTTCGAGTCGATCCCATCGTTGTCACCACGTCGATGTGACGAATGTTGTCCAGCTGGCCGCGAATGCGGGTGGCGTCGGGTGGCAGAACGAAGGCCACCTCGTTCATCCAAACCCGGTCGAACCATCCTTTTAGCCGGGCCGGTTGGCCGCTGAACCAGGTGGGATAGATCAAAACCAACCGCTCGGCCCACCGAAGAGCGTCGATGTGCTCGGCCAGATCCGGTCGCTGGTCGGGTGACCCCAGGTGATTGCGGGCCTCAAAGTCGGTGAGCCGGGGATCGAAGTCCAGCTCATCGAGATCGAGTACTCGAAGCGGCTGACCCGTGGTCTGCAGGGCATCGACTACTTTCTCGGCTGCCGCCCTGGTCAAACTGGCCGGGTTGGGGTGGCAGATGACGACCAGCGTGTTCATGTCGCCGGCCCTGCCGTGGATGGCGCTGATGGCAGCGCCGACGTCAGGCGTTCGGCCACGGTGGCCAGAAACTGCTGTCTCTGTTCGGCGGTGCTGCCATCCAACCGGTAGAACGGCAGCCAGGTTGTCTTGGTCCTTGCCCCGCACAGCGCTCGTACAGCGCGGGTGACAGTTCGTCGGCCTCCGTCGCCCAGTAGGCGAACCTCAAGGCGTCCGGAGCCGTAACTGGTGATGCCGATCAGGCGGTTGATGTTGGTCAGCCGGGGCCGGACCTTCAGTGCCTTGGTTGAATCGCCGGGGTCGGCCAGGGCGAAGGCGAAGCCCGGCAACATGGTCCGCTCCAGCCAGCCTTTGAGGATGGCCGGTAGACCTGACCACCAGGTCGGATAGATGAAGATCAGAGCCTCGGCGCTGGTGATCAGGTCCATATGGGCGGCCACAACCTCGTCGGGCCCGGATTCGACCAGATCGAGATAGCCGACATGCTCGTGCTCGGTCATGCACGGCTGGTAATCGATGGCGTACAGATCAATGAGGTCCACTGAGTGACCAAGGCCGGTCAGCGTGTCCAGTACCACCGAGCGAACAGCGTGGTTGAACGAGTCCGGGTTGGGGTGGGCGTGGACAACCAGGCAGTTCATCTTGGTAGACGGTACCTCGGTGGGTTAGCTGGCGGTTCCGGCCAGGAAGCCGAAGGCCAGCAGCGCCTCGGCGTGACTCTGGTGCACCGTGAACTCGTTGTAGAACGCAACGGTGCCCAGATCGAACCATTGATGCAGGTACGGGAGCTCACTTGGCAGGGGGTCGGCGCCGGCCGGATCCAGCACCCATTCCTCGACCCAGCTCTCCTCAGGGCTGAGCTGATGGGTGCCGTACATTGGCGTTCCCGGCCACACGGGAAGGCCCCCGTGATTGACATCGATGATGAGGGGGTGCCGGACCGGATTCTGACCGATACCGGTGTTGAACACCTGGTTGAGCGGGTTGGCTCCCAACGTGTAACCGGCGGCGTCAACAACCGCCTGGCGATACTTGGCGTCGCCCGACAACAGGTAGGCCTTGATCAGCCCGGTGGCGTGGGGAGCACCCCCGGCGCCCTGGCCCCAGATGAGGGGGACGCCGGGATCATCCACCATCCAGCCGAAGGGGCTCTGTTCGGTCGCCGCCAGTTGAGCGTCGGCCGAGGCCAGGAACTGATCGGTATACTGCTGGCGCAGCGCAGGGTCGGTGACCGCTTCGTCTGATCGCAGGTACAACCAGGCGGCATCGCACTGGGCATGTGCCTGACACGACATTGACGAACCGGCGGCAGCGATGTAGCCGGCAGAGGCGGTGAACACCTCGTGCCACCGCCGGTCACCGGTGGCGAACAACAAACCGGCGGCTGCGCCGTTGCGATCGGCTTCCAAGTCGGCTGCGCCCGGCTGGACTTCAGCCCATTCCATCGCTGCCACCGCCGAGCTCAGAAGCTCGTCGGCCCGGACTGAGTCGTAACGTCGTAGAACGGCCGACGTTTCGGCCGCTACTCCGGCGTAGAGATAGCTGGACTGAACGTCGGGCGCATAGACGTAGGACTCAAGATCCTCCAGCCATGATGACGCCTGCCAGCGAGGATGTTCGGACGCTTCAATGCCGCCACGAATCGCCCCACTTCCCAGCTGGAGACGACGGTAGAAGTCGACGGTCCACAACGACTCATCCAACAGATCGGGAATGGCATCACCACTCTCGGGGATGTTGGCTTCCAGGTCGGCCAGCTCGGGGAACTCGTGCAACAGCAGATTGACATTGCGGGAGTACCACAGGTGAATGATGCGGCGATCCCAGTCGCCGGCGTCGAAGTGGCCACCCCAGGCTTCAGGTTCGAAGGTTGGCAGCGCTCCGGCGGCCAGAACTTGGAACCGGTCGTGACCGGCATCAGCCATATCCGGCAGGCTGCGCTGATTGCTGAATACCGTGTAGCCGTCTTCGGGGTGATAAGGCCGTGGACGTTCGAAGGAGGTGTACGGCGGGCCAAGCTCGATGCCGCTGCGTTGGTGATAGGTGGACCGACTAGTGAGAACCGTTAAGTCGTGCCATAGTCTGGCGTCGATGGGGAACGGCTCGGAGCAACCCAAGCGTTCCACACAGACCCGATAAACACCGGCTGTGGTGAGCTGACTGAAGTCGGCCTCAACGGTGACGGAGCCGGTCAGGTCTCCTCGTCCCAGCTCGTTGCGGGACGTTGATCCCTCGGCTCCGGCGGTCAGCGTACCGCTTGCCACCTCGGCGCCGGTAGCGGCTTCCACCACGGTGAACGGCTGCCCGGCCAGGTCGGCGATCTCGGTGTCGCCGATGCCGTCCAGCCAAGACGAGATGACCGCCCGCTTGGGTTGGTCGGATGGGGCGAAACCGCCCTGGTTGATATGGATGGCTCGACTGGTGGTGCCTTGGCCGAAGGTGAGATCGACGGTGCTGAGTCCGGCATCAGAGGGTGGCGAGACAGTGATGCGTCCACTGCCGGTAAGCGACTGGGGTAGCGACAGGACAACGTCGTGGCGGCGAGGCCGAACCGCTTCACCCTCGAAGCTTTCACCGCTGCCGTAGGGGCGGGTGATGACGTCGGCCGGGGAAACCTCAAACGATCCGTCTTCGGTGGTGACAGTCCAGTTGTCCGACAGCTTGTCGGCGTCGACGGTCTGGCCATCCAGATAGTCCGGACGGCGGATGACGTCACGCCGGGCCGATACGGCGAACCCGTAGATCTGGCCGTCACGCTTCACCGTGGTGGTTCCGTCCAGGTCGCCCAGGTCGTCTCCCGGGTTCGGGTTGTCCAGGTTGTACAGCTCGTACCCGCCTCGGACAATGCGCCCTTCGGTTACACGCACCACCAGGTGATTTGGGCTGGCGGTTCGAACCCACTCCGGGGTGACCAGCTCGTCGTTTATCGACGGTAGCGACCGCCGGTCAACCTCGGCCCCCACCGTCTCGGTGGCCGTGACCGTTCCGTCGGCCAAGCGATAGCGCACAAAAGCCATCTGATAGCCGGTGTAGGGAAAGTCAACGGCGGCCGTGAACGACCCGCCGCCAACGTCGACCCAGGAGCTGTCGTGAAAGTTGGGGTCGGTGTCGATCTGGTAGTCGGTGGCTCCGGCCGGCGGTGCGAGAGTGAACGACGTCGTATGGACGGCTCCGGCCGTGGAGATCGACACATCAAACACCGGCTGGATGGGCACTTGAGCTGCCGGAGGGTTGGCCAGTCGGGGGGCCTCCCATTCGTTGCTCAAACCGACTGTTTCCAACAGCCGTTCGGGAACTTTGGCCAAGCGGTCGGGACCGAGCACGAACACGATGCCGGCGGCGACGACCACAAACAAAAGGGCGACCGCCCCGCCCACCCTTGGCAACATCAGCGCAGCTCCACCTCATAGAGCACCGGCCATCGTTTGCCGGTCAACCAGAACCTGTCGGTGTCGGGCTGGTAGGCGATGCCGTTGAGCACCAGATCGCTGTTGCCGACCAAGTCATCGGGGACAAGCGATGAGGCATCCACGGTGTGGACCACCTGACCGGAGCCGGGGTCAATCGCCAGCAGGTCGGTGGTCTGATAGACATTGGCCCAAACCAGGTCGCCGTCGGCGCCCGGCACGCACTCCAACTCGTTGAGATTCTGCACCGGGACGCCATCTCGGGTCACTTGCACTACCGCCATTGCTTCGAAGGTATCGGGGTTGCGGAACGTCAGCGTCGAACTCCCGTCGCTCATCACCAGATCGGTTCCGAGCTGACACAATCCCCAGCCCTCGCCCTGGTAGCTCACCTCGTCTATCGGGGTGAGGGTGTCAAGGTCGTATCTAAACGCTGTCTCCGCATGCCAGGTCAGCTGCCAAACGTCGCCGCCGACAAGCGTCGCTCCTTCGGCGAAAAGATCATCGTCCAATGCGTGGGTTCGGACCACCTCGCCGGTGTCCGGGTTCCAAACACGTAGCAGCGACTCGCCCCTCTGCCCGCCGCTTTCCAGTAGCAGGCCGGCGTCCGGGCCGTCGTCGATGAACTCCAAACCCTGGGTGTAGGTGCTGTCGTGGTCGTACT
>JAHDFR010000011.1:40456-47181 GCA_020628065.1 Acidimicrobiales bacterium | reverse complement strand
AACTGGGCTCGTCCCCGGTCTGGAGCGAAGGCCATCCCGGTTCTATGCTCGGGTCCATGGAGCACACCGTGGCATTGGATTCAGCTCAACTCCTGGCCGAGGCCAGGGACTTGTTGCCGGAGACTGTTGATCTCCGCCGACGTATTCACGCCGAGCCGGAAATCGGGTTGGATCTGCCCCTTACCCAAGCCAAAGTGCTTCAGTCTCTTGAAGGTCTTGATCTGGACATCAGAACCGGTACCGAGGTTTCCTCGGTGGTGGCCACCCTCACCGGTGACTGCGACGGGCCCACCATCCTGTTGAGGGGTGACATGGACGCCCTGCCGATGCCGGAGGACACCGGCGAGGAGTTCGCCAGCAAACACGAAGGGGCCATGCACGCCTGCGGGCACGACTCTCATGTGGCCATGCTGGCCGGTGCTGCTCGTCTTCTGCACAGCCGTCGCTCCGAATTGCGGGGATCGGTGAAATTCATGTTCCAGCCGGGGGAGGAAGGCCACCACGGGGCCGAATACTGCCTGAAAGAGGGCCTGCTGGAAGACCCCAAGGTGGACGCCGCCTTCGCCATCCACATCAGCCCGAACTTGCGCTCGGGGGCCATGGCCACCAAGCCCGGGCCGTTGTTGGCTTCGGCCGATGAGTTTCACCTGGTCATCACCGGCCAGGGAGGCCACGCCTCGGCTCCCCACCGGGCCAACGACCCCATTCCGGTGGCCTGTGAGATCGTCACCGCGCTGCAGACCCGCCTCACCCGGTCGGTGTCGGTGTTCCAGCCGGCGGTGTTGACGGTGGCCCGAATAGCGGCCGGTACCACTAGCAACGTCATACCGGAGCGAGCAGAAGTCGAAGGGACGTTGCGAACCACCAGCGAAACGTCGCGGGCCATCATGCACGAGCAAATTCGTCAGGTGGCAAACGGGGTGGCCGCCGCCCACGGGTGCACTGCCGAGGTGGAGATCGTGGTTGGCTACCCGGTGACGGTGAACGATCCGGATTTTGTGGCCTTCACTCAATCGGTGTTGGGTGATGTTCTCGGCGCTGATCAGGTTGAGGTGATGGAGGCCCCGGCCATGGCTGCCGAGGACTGGAGCTACGTTCTCCAGAAAGTCCCGGGAGCGATGGTGATGCTAGGCGTCTGCCCGCCAGGTACGTCACCGGACAAAGCCCACGCCTGCCACTCCAACCACATGCGCCTGGACGAAGACGCCATGGCTGTTGGGATCGCCGCCCACTCCGCTATGGCCCTTTCCTATTTGAGCTGAGGCTCCGATGAGCTGAGCCCGTAGGGCGGTTCCGGCCTGACCCTACTCGCCGGTCGGTAGCTGGCCGGGCGAACCCTTGACGTGCAGGACTCGTTGAGGGAAAGGGATCTCGACGTCGTGACGGCTCAAGGTTTCTCGGATGGTGATGGCTGCTTCGCTGACCAACCAGCGGCTGGTCAACTCCTCGCTCGGGTGCCAGATTCGGGCCACCAGGTCGATCCCCGAATCACCGAATCCGGTGACGAGGACGTCGGCGGGCGGTGCGCCCTCAAGTCCCGGAAGACTACGGATCTCGCTGCAGAGCAGTTTCTGGGTCATGCGGAGGTCGGCGTCGTAGGAGACTTGAAACGGAATCAGCGTTCGGCGGAACTCGTCTTTGGTTTGATTGACCAGCGGCTCGTCCAGCACCTTGAGGTTGGGCAGGTGAACAATTTCGCCGTTGAACGTCTTCAAGGCCACCGCTCGGCCGTTGATGTCGATGACGGTTCCCGAGTGTCCGTTGGTGTGGATCTGGTCGCCGGTGCGGATGGGTCGCTGAGCTTGCAGCATGACCGAGCCGACCAGGTTGCCGAGAACCGGCTGCAGCGACAGCGCCACCAACACACCACCGATTCCCAGCGCGCCCATAAGCGGGCCGACCTCGACCCCCAGCATGTCGAGCGAGATGACGACGGTGACCACCAGCACAATGACCCGGACCACCCGGGCAACTACATTGGCCACCTCTTTTTGAAGCTTCAACGGCTTGGCCGCTGAACGCACCGCCCGGCCCACGGCCATCGAAATCAGCAGACCGGTCAACAAGGTGACCGAGGCTGACAGCCAGGTAGTGGTTGGAATGTCGGCGAAGTTCATGAGGGTTACTGTCAGGTTGAATTGCGGCGAATGAAGACCGGGTTGTCCTCGCTGGAACGCTCGGCGCTGTAGCGGTAACCGAGCCGGTCGAACCCGACCAGATCCTCCGTCGTCTCAACGCCGTCTTGGATGATCCAGGCGGCCATTGCGCCCCGAGCCTTCTTGGCGAAGAAGCTGACGGTGCGATAGTCACCATCGGTGCCTTTGGCGTCAAGGAAGCTTGGGGCCACCACCGGAGCGGCCAGGGCAGACTGGTCGACCGATTTGAAGTACTCGTTGGACGCCAGGTTGACCAGCACCGACTGGCCCGGGCTCTTACTCATGTCACCATTGAGAGACTCGGCAATGGCCGAGCCCCAGAATTCGTACAGCGAGCGACCGCGCTCGGTGCGAAGTTTGGTGCCCATTTCCAGCCGGTACGGCAACATGAGATCCAGGGGCCTAAGCACCCCGTACAGGCCGGACAGAATACGAACCGTTTTCTGGGCTCGGGTGAGCTCTTTACTGGTGAACTCCGATGCCGCCATGCCCTGGTATACGTCGCCGTTGAACGCCAGCATCGCCGGTCGGGCTTCGGGGGCGGCGAACGGTCGCTCCCACGTCTGGTAGCGCTCGAAGTTCAGCTCGGCCAGGTCGTCGGAGATGGACATCAGCTTGGACAGATCCGACGGGGTCTTGTCGACCAGAACTGAAATCAGCTCGTCGGCGTCGTCGAGCATCCGGGGTTCGGAACTGCGCTTTGTCGCCAATGGCGACTCATAGTCCAAAGCTTTGGCAGGGGAGAGAACGACCAGCACGACCGTTATTCTACTGGCCTTACTTCTCGTCCCGCCGCCCGGCCTCGGCGTCGACGGTACCGACGGTGCCAGCGAGGTTAGTCGTCCCCGACGGTGCTGGCGACGTTAGTCGTCCCCGACGGTGCCAACCCGTTGAAGTGCCTCAATCAGCTCTTCCAGCTGGATCGGCTTGGCCAGATGATCCTGCATACCCGCCGCCTGGCTGGCCTCCCGGTCCTCGGCGAAGGCATTTGCGGTTAGCGCAATGATCCAAGGTTGTTTCTCCGGTGGGAGAATGGCCCGGATCGCCTTGGTGGCGGCCAGCCCGTCCAGGTTCGGCATTTGTACATCCATGAGGATGAGGTCGAAGTCATTGGTGGTGGCGGCGACAACGGCTTGGCGACCGTCCGGCACCACTTCGACGTCTTTCTCCGGCCGGTATCCGAGTCGATCGAGGAGTGCGGTTGCCACTTTTTGGTTTACGGCGTTGTCTTCGGCCAGCAGAATCTTGAGCGGCTTGGTCTTGGCCAGCCTCGGAATTCCCCCGGACTCGGAACCGCGCTCGTAGGCGTGGGTCTGATGCTGCAACAGTCCAACCAGGACTTCCTGCAGCGAAGTGGGGTGCACGGGCTTCGAAAGTTGTGCGGAGAAGACGTCGTCGGCGTCCTCACGTCGACCGAGGGAGGTGAGCAGAGTGATGGGGAAGCGGGGCAGGTCGAGTTTGCGCAGTTCCATGGCCAGAGTAGAACCGTCCATCTCCGGCATCTGCATGTCGAGGATGGCAATGTCAACCCGCTTGAGTTCGTCCACCTGTTCGAGGGCTTCGGCTCCCGATGATGCCACCAGGCTGCGCATCTTCCACTTGGCCAACTGCCGTTCGAGGATCCGCAGGTTCGTGGCATTGTCGTCGACGATGAGAACGTAGCGCCCGTCCAAGCAAGCCATGGCTTCGGCCGCACTGGGTCGGTCTCCGTCGTTGACCGAGTCGAGCACAAGCTCAACCGTGAAGGTCGAGCCGGTTCCGTACTCACTGGAGACTTTGATGGTGCCGCCCATCATCTCGGCCAGCTGGAGTGAAATTGTCAGCCCAAGTCCGGTTCCTCCGTAGGTCCTTGTGGTGGACACGTCGGCCTGCTGGAAGGATTCAAACAAGCTGTCGACCCGATGGGCTTTGATGCCAATGCCGGTGTCTCGAACGCTGAGAAAGATGCGGTGTCGATCCACCGCCACCTCTTTGGCTCGGACCGTGACCACGATCTCGCCTTCGTGGGTGAACTTGGTGGCGTTGCTGACCAGGTTGTCGAGGATCTGGCGGATGCGTACGGCATCCCCCAGCAGTACTTGAGGCACCGAATCCCCCACCTCGTAGGTGAGTTCGATGCCTTTCTCGTTCGTCAAGGTGGACGCAAGGTCCAGCGAGTCGGCCACCATGGCCCGGATCTCGAACGGGTAGCGCTCCAGATCGAGCCGCCCGGCTTCGATCTTGGAGAAGTCCAAGATGTCGTTGATGACCCTGAGCAGGGTTTGTCCGCTGGAGCGGACCACCGACACGAACTCCCGCTGCTCGACATCAAGGTCGGTGTCGGCCAGCAGACTGGTCATGCCGATGATGCCGTTGAGCGGGGTACGGAGCTCATGGCTCATGTTGGCCAGGAACGCCGATTTGGCCACGCTGGCTTCCTGAGCAAGTTCGGCGTTTCGTTCAGCCTCCCGCTGAGCCAGGTAGGCGCTTCGCAGTTTGGCCTCGCTGACGTCCTCCGCCATTCGACGGGCCGACCGCTCCCGGGCGAGCCGACGCTCCAAACGGGAAATTTTGCGGTCGGTGTCGCCGGCGCGGCGTTGCGGCCGTTCTGGAGGCTCGAGGGACGTCACCTCCTCGTCCGGTGTAGGCGGGGTCGATGGCGAGGCCGTCACGTTAGTGAACTGCCTCCGAGGCTCCTGCGCCCTGGTTGGCACTGTCGGCCGCGGTGTCGGCTGTTTCCTCGACGAAGACATCGATGTAGACAACTTGGCTGGCGCCCTTGTCGGTGGGCTTGGCCAGATCTTCCGGCTCCTGGCGTTGAACGCTCAGCGTCTCGCCAAAGCGGTCACCGACTCCGAGAATGAGCCCCTCTGCCAGGGCTGAGAGGGGCCGGTGGGAGTGGTAGCCGAGGCGAAGCCCTTCGCCTGGTAGTTCCTGGTAGGTGAAGTCCGGGGTGAGAGCGTCGGGGTAGAGCTTCTTGACCTCAACGTGAATCACGTCGTGGATGAGACGCAGCATCTCGAAGCTGTTTGTGCAGCCACCCAAAAGGTCCGGGACCCGGTCGGCCAGGTGAGTGAGAGCTTTGCGGCCCACCGCAATCAGGACGTCCTCGACCGGGAGTTCGGTTAGAACCGAGGCGGCCTGAACAATGGCCATCATTTCGGCGTCCTCGTACGAGCCAACGGAACTGTACACACCGTCCACACCAGCGGCATCGAGGATGTCGTCCCACGTGTCTTCGTCAAACAACTCGACAACTGCGGCTTCTGCGGCGTTGAAGACCACACCCTTCATTAGCTCTACCTTCCATAGTGGCCCATGGCCTTGCGGCGCTGAGTGGGCACGAACGAGATCAGTCGCTGTTTGACTGATCTGGTCCCATCGGCAGGTGCGGTCCGGGTTTGAATGTGATGGTCGAGACGGTCTCGCCTCGGTGACGTCAGCGTTCGTCGGTCTCTTCGGCCCCGAGGATGACCGACGAATCGTCGAGCTCATCGTTCACGTCATCGCCGACGGACAGTCCGAGATCGGCGACCCCAATACGCCCCAGGTCGGGCTCGATGTACATGGGGTAGGCCTCGGGAACGTCGACGCGAACTGTCCGTTCCACGCCGTCAACGGCGGCGGCGAGCTCGTCGAGGGTCAAGGATGAATCGAACTCGATCTTGGCTACCACCAGCAGGTCGCCAGACCCCACCTGTTGTGTCCGCAGCTGAATCAGGTCCATCACTTCTGGCCGGCTGAGGATGGCCGCCCTGATCTTCTCGACGTCGCTTGGACTGAAGCGGTCGCCGATCAGCAAGGACCGCATCTCGACCGTAAGGCCCAAGGTGACAATGGCCAGCAAGATGCCCACGGCAAGGCTGCCGACACCGTCCCAAACCGGATTGTCAGTGACACGAGCCACCACAATCGAGACGAAGGCGATCATCAATCCAACCTGAGCGGCGAAACCCTCAAGCAGCGCCACCGGCAACTCGGGAGCAGGGGAGCGGCGGATGAATCGCCACCAGCTCAATCCACCTTTATCGACAAGAGCGGGCGCCAATGCTGCTCTAAAGGTGAATCCCTGGATGGCGACGCCGCCGCCCAACACCAATAGGGCCAAGGCAAAGTTATCGATCGGTCGAGGTTCGATGATCCTGTCGATCCCTCGGAGGACGGCGAATGTCGAAGCCAACGTAAAACCCACGAGGGCCACAGCGAAGCTCCAGAAGTACTTCTCGACACCGAGCTCAAACTGATACTTGTCGCCTGCGACCTTCGCCGCCCGCCTCGCCCCGACCAGCACGAGTAGCTGGTGGACGGCATTGACTACCGAATGAACCGCTTCGGCCAGCAAGGCGACCGAGCCGGTGAAGGACCAAGCGACAAACTTGGCTGCGGCTGTAACCGTGTTGCCCACGAGCGCGGCGGCAACCGCCCGTCGCCCACCACCGACGTTGACTAGTCGGGGGCCGGCACCGCCACTTCGATCCGGTCCTGTCTCCATTCCTGTGCCGACTGTAGAGCCGATGAGGCCGCATGTAGTAGCTCGTCGGTGGAGAAAGCGTGCGCTGGATAACAGGCTACGCCGGCCCACACCGTTGG
>JAHDFR010000011.1:36223-40356 GCA_020628065.1 Acidimicrobiales bacterium | reverse complement strand
GCTGGCCGCCGACTCGCCCGATATTTCACCGTTGGCCCTGGCCTCCGGTCCGTCGGATCCGTCCGCCAGTCCGGCGGTGTCGGCCATCAACTGACGGCGTATACGTTCGACGGTCCAAATAGCCCCGTTCTCCGGAGTGTCCTCCAGCAGCAGGGCAAAGTCGCCGTTGCGAAGACGACAGGCGGTGTCGGCCTCTCGAAGCGTCTCTTTGATGGCGGCCGCCACCATGCGGGCATCGGCCGGGCGAGGATCGGAGGCCGGTAGGCCGTCCATCACCTGCATGATCACTGCGGCCACCGGTCGCAGGTGGCGCCGGGCCGCCGCCACTCGGGACTCAAGCGCCACGTGGAAGAAGCTTTCGCTGAACAAGCCGGTGTGGGCGTCGGTCAGCGGGTCGGTGTCGTCGTCTTCGTAGAAGGCTGCTTCCCGCTCGGCCAGTGCCGAGGCTTGATCGGCCAGCGATTCCTCCAGCTGGTGCACCCGGCTTTCCGCCTCTTCGGCGTCGGCTCGAACCTTGCGCAGTTCATCTTCGATGAGGGCTTGGACTGCGCTCTGCTCGTCCAGCATGCGGGTGATGCGCATCGCCCCGAAAGCAGCGGCCAGCGCCAATACACCGGCGACGACGCCAAACGCCGGAACTTGCATCAGCACCGCCAACAGGCCGGATACCAGACCGACCACACCGGCGGCGATCACCGGGGTGGCGTTTCGGTTCTTCATGTTCGAGTCCTTGGCATGGCTACATCCTCGGCTGCAGCGTGTGCGATTTTGGTCGTCAGGTCGTACATCGGTCAGATGGCGTGGGTCCTGTACACATCAGCCCACCACCCTCTGGCAATATCGGCATCAACTATGATGATTTAAACCCAATACAGCTAACCGATACGGCCCGTGCGGGTCTGATACGGCGGAGATGGAAGACGTTCGCGACATGGCTGTCAACCGGTCTGAACTTGCCCTCAAGCTCTTGTTTTGAATACTAGCTCCTAGTGGAGCCAACCCCGGACAGGAAGATTTAGGGAAGGGTCGCGGCCCGGTGGGCCTCTGCCAGTTCCGCTATTTCGGCGACGATAACCGAGAGCTGATAGTCCTTCGGAGTGAAAATGCGGGCCACACCCGCCTCCTTCAAGGCTGCATGGTCGGTGACCGGAATGATGCCGCCCACAACGACCGGAGCGTCCACGCCTTCTCGTTCGAGCTCGCTCAACGTTTCGGGGACCAGCTTGTTGTGGCCGCCGGACAAGATTGACAAGCCGATGACGTCGACGTCTTCGTCGCGAGCCGTCTCGGCGATCTGCCGAGGAGTGAGGCGAATTCCCTGGTAGATCACCTCCATCCCTGCGTTGCGGGCCGCCACCGCGATCTGCTCAGCGCCGTTCGAGTGGCCGTCGAGGCCCGGCTTGGCCAACAATATGCGGGTCGGCGGCCCATCGCCGTTTCCGCCGTTCGCTCGGATCTCCCCCGAGGGTGAAGAGGGGGCGGTGTTGGAGCGCCGCAGGGCGATCGATTCGCTGGAAGAGGCTAAAGCGCCGTGAACACCGGTCGGTGCCCGATACTCACCGAATACATCTCGTAGCACCGAACCCCATTCGCCGGTGGTGCCTCCGGCGGCGGCCAGGGCGATGGTCGGCTCCATGATGTTGGTGTCCGAACGGGCTGCCCGCTCGAGGCCGGCTAGAGCCTTGTCCACCCGGGACTGGTCACGCTGTGAGCGCCACTGTTGAACGTCTTCCACCAGGCGCGATTCAACTTCGGGGTCCACCGTCAGGATGGCTCCCTGATCGTCACCTGTGCCCAGTGGCGACTCCGCCGTCTCGGTGAACTGATTCACCCCAACCACTGTTTGTTCGCCCGACTCGATTCTTCGGACCCGCTCGGCGTGCGATCGAACCAGGCGAGTCTTCAACTCCTCAATGGCCGAGAACGCACCACCCATCTCCAGGACTTCGTCCAGTTCGGCTTGGGCGGCGTCGGCCAGCTCGGCCGTTTTGGCTTCGATCACGTGGGAGCCGTCGAAGATGTCCTCGTACTCCAACAGATCGGTCTCGTGGGCCAGAACCTGCTGGATCCGAAGCGACCACTGCTGATCCCCGGGGCGGGGCAGGCCAATGGCCTCGTTCCAGGCTGGAAGCTGTAGAGACCGGGTCCTGGCTCGTTTCGACAACGTCACGCCGAGAGCCTCCAGCACGATTCGTTGAATGTTGTTCTCCGGTTGCGATTCGGTCAGTCCCAGGGAGTTGACCTGGACTCCATAGCGGAACCGGCGGGCCTTGGGATCGGTTACCCCGTACCGTTCGGCCGTGATGCGGTCCCACATGGTGGTCATGGCCCGCATCTTGCAGGTCTCTTCCACAAATCGAATGCCGGCGTTCACGAAGAACGACACCGACGCCACCACGGCCGGGAAGTCGTCGTCGGACACTTGACCGGAGGCTCTGATGGCGTCCAGTACACCGATGGCGTTGGCCATGGCGTAGGCGATCTCTTGAACCGGTGTGGCTCCCGCCTCCTGCAGGTGATACGAGCACACGTTCATGGGGTTCCAGCGAGGAACGTGGCGCACACAGTACGCGAACATGTCAACTGTGAGCCGCAGCGACGCCTCGGGTGGGAAGATGTACGTTCCCCGGCTCAGGTATTCTTTGACGATGTCGTTTTGGGTGGTGCCTCTGAGTTGATCGGTGGCCACGCCGGTCTCGGTGGCGTTAACCACGTACAGGGCGAGGAGCCACGATGCCGGAGCGTTGATGGTCATCGACGTGTTCATGTCGCCCACCGGGATTGCGTCGAGCAGAGTTGCCATGTGGCCCCTGTGAACGACCGGCACGCCGACCTTGCCGACCTCGCCCCGAGCCATTGGATGGTCGGGGTCGTACCCGGTTTGTGTTGGTAGGTCGAACGCGATCGACAGCCCTGTCTGACCTTTGGACAGGTTGGTGTGATAGAGACGGTTGGAGGCTTCAGCGCTGGAATGACCAGAGTAGGTCCGCATCATCCAGGGCCGGGAGCGGTCGCCGGCGGCGTCGCTCTTGCCGGTCGCCGAGCCATTGCCTGCCAGGTTGTCGCCCTTGTTCTGATCACTCACGAGTGGATCCCCGGGTCGACCTGCCACGAGGCAAACGGGCCCTCCTGATCGAGGGCGTGTCCAAGCAGAGTCCGGTAGTGGAGCCTCGGAACTTCGATTGCGCCCAGTGTGGCCAGGTGTGGAGTTAGCCATTGCACGTCGACAATTGTCGCCTCCTGGCCCCCCAAACGCTCAATCAGGTGAGCCAGGGCGACTTTTGATGCATCCCGGCGTCGATAAAACATTGACTCACCGGCGAACAGCCCGGCCACTCCCACGCCGTACAGACCGCCGGCCAGTCCGTCGTCGTCCCAGGCCTCGACCGAGTGGACCCACCCCAACCGATGTAACTGTTGGTAGGCCCGGCGGATCCGCCGGTCGATCCAGCCGTTGGGCCGGGACGGGTCCCCGCAGGCCGTCAGCACCTCATCGAAGGCGGCATTCACCGTGCAGTGATACCGGCCCTTGCTTCGCCGCAGCGACCGGGACTCTTTGAACTGGGAGGGAATGATGAGGCCCCGTGGGTCGGGGCTGAACCATCCTATGGCACGGCGATTTACCGGCATGGGAAAGAAGCCGCTGCTGTAGGCGGCCAGGAGCGTCGACGGCTCCAAGTCGGCTCCGGTGGCAACGAAGTCTTCGCCGTCCGGTATGGCCTCGAGCGGGGGGAAGGTCCACGGCCCCGGCTGGACCTGAACCGGATCCGGCGTATCCAGCACACGACCACGCTAACCGGCCGCGGGCGGGGACGGGAACTCAGCGGACGGCACAGACGAGGGCCACAGAAGCGGGCCCGCTACCGTTTGCCCGATATGCGACGTGACGAGGCCGACGGCTACCCGGCCGAGAATGCCTTTGACGTACCGGAGACGCTGCGAACAGCGAGGCTTCGTCTCCCCACGGGGCCGTCGGCTCTTGCGCTCACTGCCCGGTTCCCCCACGCCGACCAGCTGGTCGATGCCGAATGGCTGGTGGCCGATTGCTTGTTGTGGACGTTGGATGAGCGGGCTCTCGGCGATCTCAGCTCTCTCCTGGCTTCAACCGACACCAAGTTGGCCTTCGTCGAGCC
>JAHDFR010000011.1:6832-36123 GCA_020628065.1 Acidimicrobiales bacterium | reverse complement strand
TTACGGCAGTGACTCGACGATCTCGACCGACTCGATCACGATTTCCTCGGTCGGCTGATCCTGCGGTGTGGTGGGAATCTGTTCGATGGCGGTCACTGTTTCCATGCCTTCGGTGACCGTTCCGAACAGGGAGTACTCGGGTGGAAGCGCCGCTCCCTGATCGCCGGTGACGATGAAGAACTGTGCCCCGGTGGCGGTAGGGCCAGCGCTCTTTGCCATGGCCAGCGAACCGATCTCGTAGAAGTTGCCGGAGTCGCCAATGGGCTCGGCCGGTGGTTCCTCGTCAATCAAGTAGCCCGGATTGCCGGTACCCGGAATCGGGCCGACGGCGTCACCACCTTGGATGACAAAGCCGGGGATGATTCGATGGAAGGCCACGTCGTCGTAGAAGTGGTATCGGGCCAGCACCACGAAGTTGTTGACGGTTTCCGGTGCTGCCGCCGCGTCGAGCTCAACCACGATGGGACCGGAGGTGGTGCTGAAGGTTGCGGTGTACAGCCCGTTGGCGTCGATGCACATGGGAGGCGGCCCGGCGAACGTGGTGATTCGCTCGGATGAACCGTCGGCGGCCGGGCATGGAGTGTCTCCATCGAGGGTTCCGCCCGGCTCGGGCACGCTTACCGCCGAGGTCAGCTCGGCCGGTTCCTCAGCCGGCTCTTCAGCATCCTCGGTGGTTTCGTCGTCGCCGCTGAGAGCTTCGTTGTCGGCCAGCTCAAGCTCTTCGGCCGCTTCGACGTCGGTGTCGTCGCCGCCTCGAGTGGCCGCAAACAACAGGCCGAGCCCGGCCAGCACAGCCAGCACGATCATGCTCATGGTGAAGCCGCGTTGCTTGCGGTTCTCGATCCTTTCCTCCCGGGCTTCCTGCTCGCGGCGCAGTTCCCGGTTGGCTCGCTGTCGTTCTCGCTTATCGGTAGCCACGAAACTGTAAGCTAGCGGCGCTTCTGCCGATTCAAAATAGGTGATCGAAATGGATGATCTAATGAATGACCGAAGTGGTGACAGTGTGATCAAACCGTACCGGCAACCAAAACGGCGGCAGCTCCAGCGCCTTGGCGAACGCCACAAATCACAGGCGTCAAACCGGCAACGACGGTAGCGTTAACCAAGTGCCCTCCAACGAGCAATCCGGCAGCGGTAACCAGGCTGCGCCCCAGTCAGACTCTCCATCAACCCCTCAGGCAAAGTTGATCGTCCAGAAGTTCGGTGGCACCTCCGTCGCCACCTCGGAGCGGATGCGTGCGGTAGCCGAGCACGTCGCTCTTTGTCGCCGTCGTGGGGATCGGGTGGCCATGGTTGTTTCCGCCATGGGCAAAGAGACCGACGATCTTCTTCACATGGCCGATCAGATAAGTGTTTCCACGTCGCGGCCCGACGGTCGTGAGATGGACATGTTGATCACCGCCGGCGAACGCAAAGCCATCGCCTTGATGTGCCTGGCTCTCCACGAGGTGGGTGTGCCCGCTCACTCGTTCACCGGAAGCCAGGCCGGCTTCCTCACCGATGCCAATCACCGTGACGCCAAGATTCTTGAGGTCAAGCCGTTCAGAATCACCGAAGCCATCGCCGAGGGTGTCGTCCCGGTCATTGCCGGTTCACAGGGAGTGTCACCGGACAAGAACGTGACGTTCCTCGGCCGCGGTGGCAGTGATACGACTGCGGTGGCGCTGGCCAAAGCGCTGAATGCAGATTCTTGCGAGCTGTACACCGATGTCAGCGGTGTGTTCTCGGCTGACCCCCGCCTTGTGCCCCGAGCCAAAAAGATGGCGGCCATCACCTTCGACGAACTTCTTGAAATGACAGCCACCGGCTGCCCAAAGCCGGCCATGCGGTCGGTGGAGGTGGCCCACAATCACCGGGTTCCCCTGCATATCCGTTCGGCCTTCACCTGGGAGTCCGGGACGTTGGTGGTGGAAGACCTGGCCGATCTCAACCCTGAACAGGACAACCTTCCGGAGACTGCAATGGAACAACCGATCATTCGGGCCGTAACCCACGACCTGTCAGAGGCAAAGTTGACTATCGCCGCCGTACCGGACAAGCCAGGTGTGTCAGCCCAGCTGTTCAGGGCCCTGGCCGAAGCCGGTGTCAATGTCGACATGATCGTGCAGAACGTTTCCGATGCCGGTCTGACCGACATCTCATTCACCGTCCCCAGCAGCGACGTGGCCCGAACCGAACAGGTGCTGAGCGACGGCGTGCTTGATGCCATTGGTGGCCGTCTGCTGCCGACCGAACAGGCCATCGGCCGGGTTTCCGTCATCGGGGCGGGTATGAAGTCCAACCCCGGTGTGGCCGCCAAGATGTTCGAGACTCTTGCTGCCGAAGGGATCAACATCGAGATGATCTCGACGTCGGCTATCCGCATCAGTTGTGTAATCGAAGCCGACCGGGCCGAACAGGCGGTGCAGACTCTGCATACCGCCTTCGGTCTCGACGCCGCGTAGCCCAATCCGCCAGGTCAAGTAAGCCAGAAAGCAAGTCCCATGAGCGAAAACCAACCCATCCCCAGTCGACCGTCAGTAGCCATCGTCGGCGCCACCGGTCAGGTCGGCACCAAGATGCTGGAAATCCTGACCGAGCGTTCCTTCCCCGTCGGCAGCCTCCGGTTGTTCGCCTCGGCTCGGTCCGCCGGTCGCACAATCTCCTGGAACGGACCCGACGGGGAGGTTGAGATCGAGGTGGAGGACGCCGCCACCGCCGATTACAGCGGAATCGATATCGCCCTGTTTTCAGCCGGTGGGGGCACGTCAAAGGAGTTGGCACCAAAGGTGGCGGCGGCAGGCGCCGTGGTCATTGACAACTCTTCCGCCTGGCGAATGGACCCGGAGGTTCCTCTGGTGGTCGCCGGTGTGAACGACGAAGCGGCCGCCGACCGACCGAAAGGCATCATCGCCAACCCCAATTGCACCACCATGGTGGCCATGCCAATCCTCAAGCCGCTTCACCTGGAAGCCGGTTTGACCTCGATGGTGGTCAGCACCTACCAGGCCACGTCCGGCGCCGGACTGGCTGGCGTGGACGAGTTGGCCGAACAGGTCGCCAAGGCAGGGGACGCCCGGGTGCTGACTCACGACGGTTCCCAGCTTGATGTCGGCGAACCGTCGGCCTTCCCCGCTCCGATCGCCTACAACGCCGTACCGTCGGCCGGGTCTTTGGTAGACGACGGCACGGACGAAACCAGCGAGGAACAGAAGCTCCGGTTCGAGAGTCGCAAGATTCTCGACATCGATGAGCTGATGGTCTCCGGTACCTGCGTCCGGGTGCCGGTCTACACCGGACACTCACTTTCGATCAACGCTCGTTTTGCTCGGCCCATCGACGCCGCCCGAGCAGTGAGCCTCCTGGCCGAAGCCGACAATGTGGTGCTCGACGACATCCCCACTCCGGTGAAGTCAGCCGGCATTGATGACACCTTGGTCGGTCGTATTCGCCGTGACGAAACGGTGGACAACGGCCTGGCCATGTTCGTCGTCGGCGACAATCTCCGCAAAGGCGCTGCCCTGAACGCGGTGGAGATCGCCGAGTTGCTGATCGCCCAGTAGGGCGCCGGGTACACCTGCCAATAGGGCTTTGACAACGCCGACCGACCGGCTGGCGTCTCGCTTGGCGCGTCTAGGCTTGGGGCGTGGCTGAACCCGGCGTGGCAGGACTCGTAATAGGACTCAAGACATCGGACGATCACCAACTGGCGGCCTATGAAGCCTCGCCCGATGGTGCCACCGCCTCGGTGGTGATTGTGCAGGAGATCTTCGGGGTTAACGCTCATATCAGGTCGGTGGTTGACCGCTATGCCGCTCAGGGCTATCGGGCCATCGCCCCGGCCATGTTCGACCGGGTTGAGCGAGGACCTGAAGGGGCGTTCACCGAGCTCGCCTACAACGCAGATGGTGTCACCCGGGGCAAGGCGCTCAGGAAGTCATTGAGCTGGGACGAGTCGATCCTTGATCTTGCCGCCGCCGTCGACCGTGTCTGCGAAACCGGCCCCGTGGCTGTAGTCGGCTTTTGCTACGGCGGTTCGATGGCCTGGTTGGCGGCGTCGGCGCCCGCACTGACCCCGAACTTGGCCGCCGCCGTCGGCTACTACGGGGCCCACGCTCCCGGACAGTTCGCCGATCGGCGGCCGGCAATACCCACCATGTTGCATTTCGGGGGTTTGGACAAAGCCATTCCGCTCGACGGCGTGAACGCCCTGGACAAGCGCTACCCCGAGGTGGCGGTGCACGTCTACCACGATGCCGACCACGGCTTTAACTGCGACGCTCGGCGCTCCTATCATCGCGATGCCGCGGCATTAGCCCAGCAGCGGACCAATGATTTTCTGGCCCGCCATCTCGGATCCTCGTGATCATCGGCCCGACTCGTTAACAGACCACCAAAAGCTGAAGAGAGAACCCCATGCCAGGATTGCTACCTGACGTCGATCCCGAAGGACTGTTGGAGTACTCGGTGGTGTACACCGACCGAGCTGTCAACCACATGTCGGTCGAGTTCCAGCAGGTCATGAACGACATCTCCTCGACCCTCAAGGCGGTCTACGGTGCCGAGGCCGCAGTGGTGGTTCCCGGCAGCGGAACGTTCGGTATGGAAGCAGTGGCCCGCCAGTTCGCCACCGACGTCCACTGCATGGTCATCAGAAACGGTTTCTTCAGCTTCCGCTGGACCCAGATTTTCGACACCGGGTGCATCCCGTCGTCGCACACGGTACTGAAAGCCCGACCGGTGGGCGACGGACCCAACGCCCCGTTCGCTCCGCCCCCCATTGACGAGGTCACGGCCGCCATCGCCACCGAGCGGCCGGCTGTGGTGTTCGCCCCTCACGTGGAAACGTCGGCCGGGATGCTGTTGCCGGACTCCTACATCGCGGCGGTGGCCGAAGCCACCCATCAAGTCGGCGGCCTGTTTGTGTTGGACTGCATTGCTTCGGGAACGATTTGGGTCGACATGGCCGCCCTCGGGGTTGACGTCGTGTGCTCGGCTCCTCAGAAAGGCTGGAGCGGACCGCCCTGTGCCGGCCTGGTCATGCTGTCTCCGGCAGCGTTGGCCCGTCTCGATGAGACAGCCAGTACCAGCTTTGCCTGCGACTTGAGCAAGTGGCGCGACATCATGGTCGCTTACGAGTCCGGCGGACACGCTTATCACGCCACTATGCCCACCGATTCTCTTCGAGTATTCCGAAACGTCATGGCCGAAACCGAGGCGTTCGGCTTCGACAACGCTCGCTCCGCCCTGACCGACCTGGGAGGTCGGGTTAGAGCTCTACTGGTTGACCGGGGTTTCGCCAGCGTCGCCGCTGAAGGGTTCCAGGCGCCCGGTGTAGTCGTTTCCTACACTGATGCCGCTGACATCAAGTCTGGGAAGCGGTTTGCCGAAGCCGGAGTCCAAGTGGCTGGTGGGGTCCCGTTGATGTGCGACGAGCCCGAGGGCTTCTCCACCTTCCGCATAGGACTGTTCGGGCTCGACAAGATCGCCGACATCGACCGAACAGTGCTGCTGCTCGAATCGGCCATGGACGGATTCGACTAGTGGATCACGGCTTGGCTGGTGGCGTCGGCCGATTGAGACAGGTCGCTATCAGCACTCTTGGCGGCGGCGTCGGCTTCGTCTTGATAACGCTGAGCGGCTTCGGTCAGCGAGAGATCGAGCTGATTGGCCAGCGAGGTCAGCCAGGCCAAAACGTCTCCCAATTCGTGAAGCTGCTGCTCCCGGGTACCTTTGCGGATGGCCTGGGCCAGCTCACCGACCTCTTCGCACAGCCAGGCGACGCTCGACGGCAGTCCGCGTTTACGGTCGCACTCACCGAACATCTCCTCCATCAGATCTTGAAATTCGCTGATGTTCATGCTGATCGCCTGCGGTCTTCCTGCCATGGCTGCATCATCCAGCCCATTGTCTTGGTGAGGGCATCGGCTGTTGGTCGGATGGCAAGTGAGTCCGCTCCTGGCAGAAGCGGCGGTAGCCGCAGCATTGTTCGAGCCCAGCCGGGGAGGGCTGCCACCGCGCCGGCGGCGATGACACCATATGGACCTCGGCTGGCCAGTGGCACCGGTGGGAACAACAGGAACCGCATGGTCTCCTGTACCTGGGGCCCGTAGGAGCACTCGGGGCGGAAGGCTTCGAGGGCGTCGTCCAGTTCCATTTTTGAACGCGGCGGCTCATCGGAGCCAAGCCGCAGTGCCACTTCGGCCATCTCGTCGACGTAGGAGTCACGTTCGGCGTCGGTCAGTTTGCCGTAGCCGTGACGATCGAAGGCGGCGAGAAAGCTGTCCACCTCGGTGATGTGAACCCAAAGCAGGAGGTGTGGATCGTTGGCCGAGTATGGTCTGCCGTCGGGGGCGGTGCCGACGACACGATCATGGACCCGCTTGACCATCTCGATCTGCTGTTCGGCCACCTCGGTGCGGCCGTAGGTGGTGGCCCCGACGAACCGGCCGGTTCGATGAAGCCGACCCCACGGGTCGTCCCGATAATCCGAGTGCTCGTAGACCCCGGCCATGGCCAGCGGGTGCAGCGTCTGTAGCAGCAACGCCCGGAGACCACCAATTAGCATTGCCGCGTCGCCGTGGACCCGCCAGGCGGCGCTTCCGGGACCGAACAGCCCCGGATCATCGGTACTTGCCATCTCGTCGGGTGTCATGGCCTGGTCACCGGCGATGGCCGACCGGAGATATTCACTGCCCCGGCGTTGGATTGAGCTGAGAATTTGGTTGGCCGGATTCACGGAGAAACCTCCTGAGAGCCGCCTCTTTCGACACTGGAGGCGACGGGGACGGTGTGGGCTGAACGCATCGCCCGTCGGTGGCCGAATACGTAATGATAGCGAAACTGCAACATAGGCCGATTACCCGCTCGCCTGATGTGTGGATAACCGTGTACAAGGGCTGAATCCAGAGCGGATGGAGCTATCACTGTTACCGCTTGAAACTGGGTTTCGGATGCGCAGAACAGTTAGACGATGATGTGACTGTTGCTGGACACAGACGTTCTTTGGTAGGAAAATGGGTCTACACAACTTCACGGAGGCAAATGTGGGTTTCATTGGTTCGATTATCGGAACACTGATTGTGGGCGCCATTGTTGGTTTCCTCGGTCGGGCGATTTTGCCGGGGGCTCAGGACATTGGCCTGGCCAAGACCGTCGGTCTCGGTGTGATTTCGGCGTTCATCGTCGGACTCGTCCTCGGTAGCGTCAATGCCATCTTGGCCATCGTGGTCGGCGGCCTCGTCGCCGCCGGTCTGCTGTGGCTCGGCATCCGCCAGGGTTTCCTGAAGGCCTAGGGTCTTCTCCAAACTCTGCGTTTCCGAATCGAAAACGCGCAAAACGGTGGCCTGCGGGCCACCGTTTGTGGTTTTCGGCCTCGCTAGCAGGGTTGCTGCTGGCCGGTCACTTCAGTTGTCGGGTTGGGGAGATTTGAACTCCCGACCTCCTCGTCCCGAACGAGGCGCGCTACCAACCTGCGCCACAACCCGTGGTCGGTTTAGCTTATCGCCGATTCGGCTTCCACGCCCTCGTGATAGGTGCCCCCACCGAGAAGTTCTTTAGCCAGGCGACGCACTCTCAACGAGTCGAGTGGCTTGATCAGCCAGCCGTCGGCTCTCGACTCCTGAGCGAGGAATACGTCGACGGAGCGGTCCAGCATCAGGGCCACAGGACGGGCGTCAAGCCGCTCGGCCCCTTCCTCTTGGCGAATAGCCAGGCAGGCGGCGATACCGCCCATGTTTCCGATCTGTAGATCAAGCAGAACGAGGTCGGGATTTGTCGCCTGTACCGCCGGTAGGACGTCTGAACCTCGCCGGACCCGAAGCACGTCGGTTTCGTCGTTGGCCAGGGCAGCGTCGACGTCGGCGGCGATACTGTCGGAATCGGTTGCCACGAGAACTGTTCTCACGGCCCAAATCGTAGCGTGAACACCGGCCGGCGGGAACGGTCCGCTGTCGTTGGTGCATCGGGGTTGACCGCCGTTGGCCCTAGACTGGCGTTCTGGTTGGGTGCGACCCGAAAGGTATCGAAGCGCACATGCTCGAAATACACATCGAAGAGACGGAGAACTACACGCTCTGCCGCCCGTCGGGTGAACTCGACGCCTACACGGTCGGGTCGTTTCGAGAGGCCCTGTCAAAGCTGGCCGGTGAGCGCCATCTACTGATCGATCTGTCCGATGTGCCCTTCATGGACTCGGCCGGTTTGGGCGCCCTCATCGGGGGTATTCGTCGAGCACGCGAAGCTGATGGCGCCGTGGCTGTGGCTTGCAGCCGGCCTGCACTCACCAGGCTGTTGCACACCACCGGGTTTGATCGGATTGTGCCGGTCACCGAATCGGTGGAGGACGCCGAAGCCGCTCTGGGTGAGGCGACGGCCGACGAAGACTAGGTCGGTCCTGTCAGCCGGCTCTTCCACACACTAGCGTTCGAGGTCGGCGGCCAACTCGGCGAGGCCGTCGAGATCTCGCACCGGCACGGCCCGTTCTTCCAGCCAGATGATCGGCGTGGACTCTGACTCCGACTTTGAATCTGACTCGGACTCTGACCCTGGCGACTCAGTCCCCAACGACTCTGACACCAACTGTCGTTCCATCCGCGCCAGGCCGTTCAGTTGGCGTAGATTCAGCACCAACGGGTCCTGGCCATCGTCATCTCCCGGCGCGCTGGATTCGACAGACTCGACTTCCGACAGGGGAGTGGCTCGGTTTACCACCACCAAGTCCAGGGGCCGTAGACGCTCGGCGACCCGGGCGGCGATCCAAGTCAGTTCGGTCAACGGTCCCCGACGGGGCGAAACCACAGCCATCGCCGCCGACTTGTCATCCAACACGGCCCGAAGCTCGTCGGCCCGGCGGCGAAAGCCTTCGTCCAATCCCTGAAACTCGGAGAAGAACGACACCACATCGGTGACCAGGCCGGCCCCAACCATCTTTCCCAGGACCCGCAGCATCAGCTGCCCCCCGGCGGAGACTCCTCGCAGCACGGCGTTACCGGGGGCGAACACCGATCGGTACAGCCGGTGGTCGACAAATCGGGTGAGACGTCCCGGACTGTCGAGAAAGTCGACGGCGTGACGCGACGGTGGGGTGTCCACCACCACCACGTCGAACCGGTCATCGAGGTGGAGCTGATGCAAACGCTCGACTGCCATGTATTCGTTTGTCCCCGACAGCGAGTACGCCAGGTTCTTGAACAGACGGTTGCCTAGTATGCGCTCCGCCTGTTCGGCCGACGAAGCCTCGGATCGGACTACTTGTTCAAAGGTTTCGGCCGGATCCAGCATGGTGGCCCACAGCTCGCCGCTCCCGAAGTGACCGACGAGGGTGGCATCGTTACCAAGACCGCCGGCCTCGCTCTCCGGTGATTTCAGACCGAGGGCGTCGGCCAGTCGTCTGGCCGGATCAATGGTCAAGACCACAACCCGCTTACCCCGCTTGGCGATGGCCATGGCCACCGCCGCCGACACAGTGGTTTTTCCCACCCCGCCCGGACCTAGGCAGAGCACCACAGGATCGGTTGGTAGCTCTCCCCGGGGCGGGCCGGCATCAACGGTGTCCAGCAACGTACCTGCCTGCTCGACCTGGTGGATCTGATTCGAAGCGCTGACCGTGAAGTCGGGTGACCGCCGGTTGGCGCCTTCGGTATTCAGACCGGCCGCCTGATGATCCAGCGCCGCCGCCAATGTAATCACACCGGATAGGTCCAGCCCGGGCTGAAACAGGAACGGGGTTTGCATGGTGGGGAGAGGCAGCTCGGCTGACAACCGGTCAAGTTGGGCCTGCTGGCTGTCGTGCCGTTGCAGGCGAAAGTAGCCGGCCCGGTGGGCGCCGCCCGGGTTGTCGTCAACCCGCGCCGCCAGACCGGCGATCTCGGTCCATACACCGTTCACCACCAGCGGGCCGAGCTGCACGCCGACTCGATCTTCAATGGCGTAGGCGGTTTCCACCGTCTCGGTCACCGGCGTCTCTTCGGGCAGTGTGACCAGCAGAACCTGGCAGCGGCGCTCGTCGGCCAGCATGGTCAGAACCTGATCGGCCTGATCTCGAATCGGTCCGGAGTCGGCCGAATCGGCCATGGCTGCCGGGGAAGTCAAAAACGATAAGGCATGGCCTGAGGCCGGGGCGTCGACGATGATCAGGTCGGCGGCGCCGGCCTCCTCCATCTGTCGGATCTTGCCCAAGGTGACCAGGTCTCGGATGCCGGGCGCAGCGGTAGCGACCACCTCAACTGCGCTGGTCTTGGTGAAGCGCTTCACCACCGGCCCGAGGCCGGCTCGACCCAAATACTCGGCCAGAGCATCATCGGGCCGCAACTGCATGACATCGAGGCCACCCCAACTGGCTTTGTCGATCGACAGCATGTCGAGGCCGAGGCTTTGCCCCACGGCGGCCGGCTTGGCCTCCGCCATCAGCTTGACGTCAACCGTTTGCCGTTCCAGGCCTAGATCGTCGAGGCCGAACGTCCGCCCCACGCCGCTGTATCCTTCCAGGGCGATAAGCATCACGTGACATCCGCCGGAAGCGGCCGCGACGGCCAGTGCGGACCCTACCGTGGTCTTTCCAACACCGCCCTTACCGGCAACAACGAGGACATTGGATGCGGCGTAGAAGTCGGCTGAAGTCACCAATCAAGAGGCTACTGGCGGCGACGGCCGCCCTGGCGGTCATGTCCATACTCATGCTGGCGCCGGCTGTGCCGGCGGCAGCGCAGGATGGTGACAACGCTGATATTGGGGCCGAACTTGGGGCCTGCCCCGAAGACCTGGACGCCATTGCCGTGGTCGACAGTGAGGTTCGTATCGTCAAAGTGGCCGGACTGATCGACCCGGTGGTCCGCAACTACATTCTTGACGAGTTGGACGCAGCCGAAGAAGCTCAACGGTCCGGCTCGGAAGTCATCGGCCTGATCCTTTGGGTCAACAGCCGTGGCTCGGTGCTGTCGGACGCCGACTATTTGTCCCTCGCTCAGCGTTTGCGAGACTCCGACATTCCGGTGGCACTTTGGGTCGGTCAGGCCGGATCCACCGCTCTCGGCGGTGCAGCCGAGCTGGCCACGGTGGCCGGCCTGATCGGTGTCACCCCCAACTCCTCGATTGGAGCGACCGGTGAGCGTCGCCTGCCGGGCGAGTGGGGCGATCCTTTTGGCGAGGCGACTGAACGACTGGAAACGGCCGTCTTCACCGCCGAAGAGGCGGCTCAGGCCGGTTTTGCCGTCGCCCCCCTGGCCGACACTGTTCCCATCGGATCATTCGCCACCCTGTTGGACGGCTTTGAGGTGGTCCAGTGCTTGGATGGCGACGGCTCCATTGTGACCGTTCCAACATCGCAGGCTCGACTGTCGGGACTGCCTTTGGTCTCGCAGTTCTTCCACACCGTGGCCAGCCCTGAAGTTGCCTATCTGTTCTTCGCCATGGGTATGGCCATTCTGGTCTTCGAATTGTTCGTGGCCGGGGTGGGAGTTGCCGGTGTTCTGGGAGCCGGGCTGTTGATCATGGGCGGTTACGGGTTTGGTGTGCTGCCGGTCCGTTGGTGGGCGGTCGCCCTGCTGATCCTCGCCATGTTCTTTCTGGCGGTCGATATCCAAACCAACGTGCCGCGGTATTACACCGTTGTCGGGATTGTGGTATTTGTGCTGGGAACCTGGTTCCTGTACGACGGGGTGACGATGTCGTGGATCACCGGCTTGGCCGTGATCATCGGCATGTTGCTGTACGCCTACACCGGTATGCCTTCGATGGTGCGCACCCGATTCTCGACCCCGACAATCGGTCGCAAATGGATGATCGGTGAGATGGGGAAGGCGTCGAGCAATGTCGACCCCGAAGGCACCGTTACGATTCGTGACGTCCCTTGGCGGGCCATCACCAACCGGGCAACCCCGATTGCCGCCGGCGACCCGGTTCGGGTCATCGGCATCGATCGGTTGCTGCTGGAGGTGGAACCGGAAGAGGGCGCGGCCAAGGACTACCGTTCCGGGCGTTAGTTCGGCGTCCGGTCGAAGCGGCAGGCAAAAACCGGGTTAAGCGAACATTGTTGCTGGTTGTTGTTCGACGTCAGCTCGGTAGATTGCGGGGAAACGTTACGGTGTCTACAGTCTCGTTACAAACGTGCAGCACTGATGCAGGGTTCTGTAACGGACCAACCGGGGGGACAACGCATGCTGAAGATTCATCCCAAATCGGTGACCAGCGAATCACCGGCCAAGGCCGATCTGAGCTGGCAGGACCGTGGGGCGTGTAAAGGGCCCTGCCAGGCCATCTTCTTTCCGCCTGCTCGCCTGGAGCGCCGGACCGACCGACGGTTACGGGAGGCCCGAGCGAAGGAGATCTGCCAAACATGCTCGGTTCAGGAGAAGTGCCTGACCTACGCCATGGATATCTCCGAGCAACACGGCATCTGGGGCGGGCTCACCGCTCGAGAGCGGCGAGCACTCAGGTCGTCTCGATCCAAGCGATAGGTTAGAGGGCAGCACCCACCCCCGTTCGAAGGTGGTTCAGAGCCTGGGGCCGGCGATCCTCAGATCGTCACGCCGCCTGGTCATGCCGTTGCCATCCATATAGGACAACAGCGCCAGAGCGTACTTGCGGGTGGTTCCCAGCAGGTCACGGATCTCGGCCACAGTGAGGCCCGTCGGCTGGTTCCCCAATGCTTCCGACAGGATTACTCGGGCCTCGGTTAGAGCGGCTTGAGCAAAAAAGATGCCTTCGGACTCGATGATGAGATTGCGCTTCACCAGCTCCCGCACCTCGTCGCGGGCCACGTCGCCGGTTCCCGGCGGTGCGAATGGTTCGGCCTCGAGAGCTTTCACCCACGGGTGATCGGCCAGCGGGTCGACCACCGGACCGATGGTCGCCCGGCCGTTCTCGATGCGAATACCTTCGATGGTGGTCAGCGCCGCTCGTTGGCGCTCATCCAGTGACGCCACATCGAGGCCAAGGCCTCCGGCGTTGTCGACTTCTTCGGTCAGCGAAACGACCATGGCTTCCAGAAGGGTCGGATCGACGATCCACTTGCCGACAGTCGGCGGCAGCGATCGGCCGGTGAGTCGTGCCAGCTGCTCAACATCAACCCAACCCCGTTCGGCCACGGTACGCGAGACGGCAAGGTCTGGTTCGGCTCGTGAAGCGGGCACGGTCGGGTCAACATCGAGGATTCGACCGCCACCCACCGTTTCGTGGCGTCCGCTCTCACGCAGCACGAAGCGGTCACCGGGAACCAGCGGAATGGGCCGGTCGAAGTAGAGGCGCACAGCACCTTTGTCACCCGGCGACAGCTCGTTTGCCCCCAACACCCGCATTCGTAGCGGGATCTCGGCTGCACCGATGTAGGCCACGTAGGCGCCTCGACGGTTGACCGGGTGCCCCAGCCCGGGGAGAACGGACAGCTCGGCGTCGCTTTGACGGGTGCGGTGCCATCTCCCACCGTCGATGAGAACGTACCCCCGCTCCACATCGTTGTGCCCAACACCGACCAGGTTGACGGCCACCCTGGCCGCCGGCTCGATTCGGTCCAGCTCCTGGTAGTGGTTCTGCAGTCCGCGGATTCGAACCTGGTGTTCCTGCCCGTTGCCGGCCAAAATGAGTTCATCGCCGACGGCAATAGGTGCTCCGGTCAACGTTCCGGTGACCACGGTGCCCGCTCCGGGCGGAGCGAATGCCCGGTCAACCCACAACCGGGGGGTGGCGGTGTGGGGGCGGGCTTCGGCGTCGGCCCAGCCGGCCTGGGTCTCGGCACTACCCTCTGGATCGCCTACCGAGCTACCAGCCGAGCTGTGTTCGGCATCGGTGGCCATGTCTGAAACGGGTGCCTCGGCGGCGGAAATGAGCTCGTCGAGGGCCAGGCGGAGCTCTTCCATTCCAGTGCCCTGTGGACCTTCGACCGCCGCCACTTGGACGACCGGGGCGTCGGCCAGGAAGCTCCCTTCCAGGTGCTCCTCCAGGTCGAGCAGAGCCAGCTCCAACAGCTCTTCGTCCACCTGATCGACCTTGGTCAAAGCCACCACCCCGTGGCGTATGCCCAGCAGGTTGAGGATTTGCAGGTGCTCCTCGGACTGAGGTTTCCACCCTTCCGTTGCCGCCACCACGAAGAGGCATGCGTCGACCGCTCCGACACCGGCGAGCATGTTTCGTAGGAAACGAACGTGGCCCGGTACGTCAACCAGTGAGAGATGCCGTCCGGAGGGCAACGTGCAGTTGGCGAACCCCAAGTCGATGGTCAGGCCACGGGCCTTCTCCTCGTCCAGCCGGTCGGGGTCAGTTCCGGTCAGCGACTTGACCAGTGTGGACTTGCCATGGTCGACATGGCCGGCGGTGGCTATCACACTCACTTGGGAACGCTCACTTGGGAATGCTCACGAGCCGGCCTTTGCCCCAACGGACGGCAGCCGGGCCAGCGCGCTGGTCAAGTAGGCGTCGTCGCCGGGATCAACGGTTCGTAGGTCGATGATGGTGTTCCCGTCCTCGACACGGGCCACGATCGGCCGGTCAAGTTCTCGGAGCGGCTCACTGACATCAGCGGAGATCCGCAAACCGTGGCTGGCAACGGTGACTGTGGGCAGGGTGCCGCCTCCCGGTACCGAATCACAGGGGGTCGACAGGGCCGTTCCAAGCTCGGAGTCGATGGCATCCGCCCGCCGACGCAGCTCGTCGGGAGTGCGGGCGGCCATGGCCCAGAAGGGAATGTCGCCACCCCGACGATGTAGATAGGCCAATGTGGTTTCGTGCAGGGCATGAAGCACCAGCGAGCCGGGTCGCAGCGCCCTGGCCAGCGGGTGGCGCCCGCAGGTGGCAACGAGATCCGCCCGGCCGGCGATAATGCCGGCCTGCGGACCGCCGAAGAGTTTGTCTCCGCTGAAAAGAACCAGATCTGCTCCGCCGGCCAGGGTTTGTCTGACAGCCGGTTCTTCGGCCAGCCATCCCGGGGGCGGGCCGTTCAACCAGGGACAGGTGCTGTCGAGCAGCCCTGAGCCGATGTCGGCTACCACCGGCGGTCCGATGGTGGCCAGTTCGGTCACCGAGACGTCCTCGGTGAACCCGACGATTCGGTAGTTGGATCGATGGACTTTGAGGATCATGGCCAGGTCGATCGCCGGATCTTCGGCCACGTTGCTGTAGTCGGACAGGCGGCTCCGGTTGGTTGTTCCCACTTCAACCAGGCGGGCGCCTGATTGGTTCATCACGTCGGGTATTCGAAACCCGCCTCCGATCTCAACCATTTCACCTCGACCAACGGCGACGCCCCGGTTCGTGGCCAGCGCCGCCAGGGTCAGCAGCACCGCCCCGGCACAGTTGTTGACCACCATGGCGGCTTCCGCCCCGCAGGCTGCTGCCAGCACGTCGCCGACCGCCTTTTGGCGGCTTCCTCGGGAGCCGGTCTCCAGATCGAGTTCGAGGTTGGTGTAGCGGGCCGGGACCGAAACCGGAAGTGGGGCCCGGCCCAGATTGGTGTGGAGCATGACACCGGTGGCGTTGATGACCTCGGTGATCATTTGCCTGCGGCGCCGTCGGGCGTAGTCGTCGGCCACCTCGGCGGCACCATCGGCGATGGCCTGACGGGCCACTGCCACCGCCAGCGGATGCGGTAGTCCGTGACTGCTCAGTGAACGAGCGAGCTTGTCAACCGACGGCGGGCGCTGCGGCGCATCGGTCTCCTGTCCGGCCGAACGTGTAGTCGGGTCGGCCTCTTGATTTGGGACCGGGGGTGTTTGCGGGTCGGCCTCTTGGTTGGGGGTCGAGGGGTTCGTCGGGTCGGCCTCTTGCCTGATTGGTGAGGTCGCCGGGTCTGGATCCACGGGTCAAGGCTAGCGGGCGATGCCGCATCGTTCCCGCCCGGTTCGGTACCGGCTCGGCAGGATTGGGCGCTCGGCACCGTTCGATCAGTGTTACACGAGTGTCATTTCAAACTGGCTCCAGAGGCGCTGTAGTCCGGTTCGTTTGTTGTGAGTCCGGATAGACTGGAACGTGATGGTAAAGAAGCACGCTTTGCTACTAGGCCTAGCGATACTCGCCGAGATCTCGGTAGTTCTTCTTGCCGCCAGTCAACTCCGCCCGCTAGCCGTCTTCCTCGCTCTGACCGCGTTATCGGTCGTCGGAGTGCGGCAGCTGAGCTCTGTAGTCGCCAGTGGCGACTCGCTCACGCTAGTGGCCGCTGGATTGATGATCGTTCCCGGCTTCATCTCGGGAATCGTTGGCGCCCTTGCCTTTGTGGCGCCGTTTCGGGTCCGTGTGCGTGGCGATGTTCGTGATGCTGTTCACGATGCGGTGGAATCACGCCTGGCCCTTCTTGTTCCCTCGAGTTTTCCGGTTGGGGGCGACCGGGCGGAACAACGTGGCGTTGGCAACGTCACCGATACCAGAAAAAACCCAGAACAAGAGTCGGTCGACGAGTTGCTGTGTGCCAGCGCAGGTGTGCTTTGTGTGTCTCGTCGGCAGCTGTGAGAACAGGAGAGGTTGTGTCCGTCACTGAAGATCAAGTTCCACTTCCACCAATCACCCCGGGAGTGGCCAGGGCGCTTAGCCCGCTGGTGCGCCGCATCGCCAGCGAAGCCGGGTCGGGAGAACCCGGTCTGAATACGTACCTCGTCGGAATCGACGAAATCGTAATTGTCGATCCGGGTCCGAGCGATGATCAGCACCTTGATGTGCTGTGCGGCTGCGGCGGAGACCGTATCCGTTGGATCGTGCTGACCGACACCGGAGCGGACTATTCCGCTTCGGCCGCCGAATTGAAGCAGCGAACCGGTGCCGAGTTGGTGGCTCCCGCCGGATTCGACGGAGCCGATCAAGTGCTGGGTGACGGCTTCAAGATCGACGCCACCGAGTTTCGCATGACTGCGGTTGCCATCGAGGAGGGATCTGACAACAAGTTCTCGTTCGTTCTTGAGCAGGAACGGACGCTGCTGTCCGGTGATCACATGACCGACGGGGCACTGCCCAAGGGTCTCCCGGAAAAGGTCAAGTCATACCGAATCAAGGCCATCGCCCCCGGGCACGGCCAGTTCATCGAGAACGCTTCGGGGATGCTGTCTTAGTCGACAGTCACGACTTAGTTCGCAGCCGAGTTTGAAAACGTAAGAACACCCGCCCGATGGGCGGGTGTTCTTACGTTTTGCGTTCGTTAACGCCGCTGACCGCAGTTGCAGCCGTTGACGGCGTGGCCGGACGTTATGAGAACGACTGGCCGCAGCCGCAGCTGCGCTGAGCGTTGGGATTGTCGATGGAGAACCCGGTCTGTTGCAGGCCGTCTTTGTAGTCCAGGGTGGCACCTACCAGAAGCTGTGCGCTGGTGGGGTCGACGATGACCTTTACGCCGTCGTACTCGCTGGACTGGTCCTCTGTGGCGACCTCACCGTCGAAGAACATCTCGTAGGAGAATCCGGAGCAGCCGCCGGGGCGTACCGCCACCCGGAGGGCGAGAGATTCGTCGTCCTCCTGCTCAAGCAGCTCCTTGACCTTGGTGGCTGCTGCGTCGGTTACCGTGATCATAGTTTGCGTACCTCCGTGCCTTCAGTGTAACGCCGGGTGACGGTCGTTTATTTCCCCGTCGGCGGCTGTCACACCGATACTGATAGCTGGACTCTTTTCGGCCAGACGTTTCCCGGCACCGATCTAGGGGGTCCTGTTGGGACTGGAGCGTTGCGCTACGTGCCGCCGGGCACCCGAGGGGACCTCTTTCCGGGGTGACTGTTAGCCTGAAAACATGGTCGCAGACACAGTCACCGAAGAGGAAATCATGGGTGTTCTGCGTGGGGTTATCGACCCTGAGCTCGGCAGCAACATCGTTGAACTGGGCATGGCCAAAGGGGCCAAGGTTTCCGGCGATGGCGAAGTGGTGGTCAAGATCGCGTTGACCACCGCCGGGTGCCCGCTGCGGGCACAGATCCAGCGGGACACCAAAACCAGGATCGCTTCGCTGCCCGGGGTCACCAAGGTCTCGATCGACTGGACCGAACTGAGCGCTGAGGAGAAGGCGGCGACCATGTCGATTGCCCGCAAAAACGCCGCCGACCGGGCCCCCGAAACGGCCATCCCGGCTACGGCTCGGATTCTGGCCATCGCATCGGGCAAAGGAGGCGTGGGAAAGTCGTCTGTCACCGCCAACTTGGCGGTGGCGCTTGCCGCTCAAGGGCGAAGCGTCGGTGTGATTGACGCCGATATTTGGGGATTCTCCATTCCGCGAATGTTGGGTCTCGACGGCCGCCTGGGCGGCGGCACTGATGGTGAGCGGGCCGTCATCGAGCCGCTGTCGATGCCGGTGCCCTCCGGTGATGATGCCGAGCCCGGCCGCCTTGACGTGGTGTCTATGGGGTTCCTGGTGGAAGACGAGGAGTCGGCGCTGCTGTGGCGGGGCCTGATGCTGAACCGGGCCGTCCAACACTTCCTGGAAGATGTGGCGTGGGCCGATGACCTTGAGTATCTGCTGATCGACATGCCGCCGGGAACCGGTGATGTGGCGATGGGCTTGGCCCGTATGATCCCGCGAGCGGAAATGCTGGTGGTCACAACTCCGGCCACTGGAGCGCAGAAGGTTGCGGCCCGAGCGGTCTCCATGGCCCGCAAGTCGCATCTGCGGGTGGCCGGCATCATCGAGAACATGTCTGTGTTCGTCGCCCCCGACGGTCAGCGGTTTGAGCTTTTCGGTAGTGGTGGCGGCCAGGCGTTGGCCGATGAAGCCGGTGTCGAGCTGGTTGGCCGAATCCCTATCGAACCCGAGGTATCGGCCGGCGGGGATTCCGGCGAGCCGGTGGCGCTTCGGCCGGGCTCGCCGGCGGCCGAAATGTTTATCGAAATCGCCAAACGTATTGTTGATGACATCGCTCCGCCGGTGGAGATGGAGAGCTGCACCGCCCGGATGTTTGACCTGGTTGACGCCGCCCTGGCCGACTACGACGCAGCGAACGAAGGCTGAACGTCCCGATGGTTGTCTGGCCGGGCTGACGCCCGGGAGGCACTTACGCTTCGGCCGGTGCCGGGGCCGCCGAGCGTTTGACGGTCAACTTCTCGTTGACGAAGCGTGACGCCGGCACGAGAAAAGTCAACCCGGACTCCGGGTCTTCAAGCTCGATAGTGGTGGGATGCACTCCGGTGACTTTGCCCTGCACGTCATCGAAGATCACGATGTCGCCCTGTGACACCAGACGACGCATGGCTCGATTGGAAGCCACCTCTCGGGCTACGCCGTGTCCACCCAATCCAATCAGGAGGGTCAGCGTGGCGGCCACACCGAAGAAGATGGCGGCCAGGCCCATATTGACCACTTCGGTGTCGATACCGATGGTGCTCACGGCCAACAGAATGGCCAGGGTGTAGATCAGCGTGCGGACGACCATGTGGATCTGTCGCTCGATGTTGAGCGGCATGCGGGCCGTGGCCTGGGAGATTGCTGTGGCGGCGAAGGAGGCCAGCACTCTGGCCACGATGATGATGATGGCCGCTGTCAGGATCTTGGGGAGGAAGGCGATGGCGTCCTTCGGTAGCTGATCGAGCGCCGTTGGCTGAATGAAACCCAGCGCCACGATAAGCCCGCCGACCATGAAGAACGAGAACACCAGTTGGCTGATTGGCTTAGCCACGTTCTGGATGGCCTCGCCTTTCGCCGACGCCACCACACGGTGGACGAGGCGGGAAGCGATCATTCCGAGAAGTACCCCGGTCACGATGGCCACCAAGGCCAGAATCCAACTATTCATCATTCTCCTCCATCAGCAGCAACCTCGACGTCTCAACTCCGGCGCCGAAGAGATCCGATACCACATCGAACATTATCCGCGAATCAAGCCGGGCCGTGACCTTGCGCTCAAGTCGTTCGCTCAGGTCTGCCGGTGAAGCGAGAACCGTCCCCAGCGCTTGTTGTATCGTGGGGGAGGCATCACCGGCCACCTCGGCCGTCGCCTCGCCCTTCGATGGCAGTTCGGCCGACAGCGCCTCAATGCTGGATGCACATCGTTCGCAGGTGGCGATGTGTTGATCAACCTTGTTGTTGGCCTGAATTTCGTCAGGAGTGGACGCTTCATCCTCCAACCACTGCCGCAGCGCCCGCTTATTCGGGTGGAGGAAACGGGCCACTACTCCCATTCCCTCAAAGCTGCGCCAAGTTTTCGTCTTGCCCGCAACAGGCGGGTTTTGACTGTTGGAAGGGGGACATTGAGGACTTCGCCAATCTCGTCGTAGCTGAGGCCCTCCAGTTCTCTCAACACCACAATTGACCGCGAAAGTTCGTCAAGCAAATCGAGCGCTTCGACGAAGTCGTTCATGACGACGTCGTTTTGGACTCGCGACTCGACCGAGCGCTCCACTTTGATGGGAGCCTCCGGCATGTCATGAGGATCGATCACCACTGCCCGGCGGCGGCGGATGGTGGAGATGGCGGTGTTATGGGTGATGCGTAGCAACCAACCCCGCAACGACGAGTCACCCCGGAATGTGGGTAGGGCCAGCCACGCTTTGATCAACGCCTCCTGGGCGATGTCTTCTGCCAGGGACTTGTCTCGGACCACTGACAGCGCCAAGCGGAAGACGGCGTCGCCGTGCTCGACCACAAGCTGGTGCAGCTCTTCAGGATCGGCGCTGCGCTCGCTGTCGTCGGATCCGCCGGCGTCGGTTGCTTTGCGCCGGGCTCGACGCTCGGCCAGCGTCAGCCTCTCGCCCGAGGCTGCGCCTTCGGCGGTCGAAGCGCCGCTGGACATTGCCGTCATCAAGCTCTGAAGAAGCCGGGGGATGCGCCATCCGGTTTCGAGGGGCATGGGCAGTGCAGGGAGCGTTGTGGCGGAGGAGCCGCCCGGAATGGGGAAGGCCAGCTCCACTTTCGGTCGGCGGGATGCAGCTAGTACACGGCCTTTGATGGCGGCGGCCAAGGCCAAGTCATGGCTGGTCAAAGGAACGCCCGTGATGGACAAGAGGATGCCTGCTTCGTTCATTCGCCCGGATGAAATTCTCATTCGAATTGCCTCAGATGCGGCCACCGTCGCTGCACTCCATTGTGCTCCGACTTCATGCCAGTCGCTCCTTGGACTCTCAGGTCGGTCCTCGGCGCTGATGAGCCCCGATGCGGACCGCTCCCCAAACGGTACGGGAATTTCGAGTAAAATACGAGGTGGGCGGTCAATAAGCAGTCGGAGAACAGATTTCGCCGAAATTCTCGCGACCAATCACGCCGCTGCGCCGTCTGACTTTTGCTTCCCACAAGAAAGAGAGTAAGAACAAATGCTTCTTCAAGGTGACGCTGTCGACGAGGGCATTCAAATCGTCGATTCACTACAGAGCGGAATCACCGGGTTTTTCGATCAGCTGTTCGGGTTCCTTCCCAACCTGATCGGCTTCCTGGCCATCCTCTTTATCGGATGGTTCGTCGCTCGGTTCATCGCCCGCATGGTGCGGCGCGTGTTCAAGGCCATCAACCTTGACTACTACCTCGACCGAGCCGGCATCGGCGGCCCGCTGGAGCGAGCCGGATATGCCGATAGCGGCCGATTTGTAGCCAAGATCATCTACTACATGCTGATGCTGATCGTGCTCAAGCTGGCCTTCGGTGCGCTTGGCATCGACGCTCTTAACGAGCCGTTTGACCAGCTGATTGCCTGGATCCCGAAGGCCATCGTGGCCCTCATCCTGATCGTCGTCGGTGGCATTGTCGCCAACGTCGTCAAGGACCTGGTCCGTGGGGTAACCGCCGGACAGGGATACAGCAACCTGGCGGTCAACGCCGCCGGTATCGGTGTCTGGTTGATCTTCGGTCTGGCTGCGCTCGATCAGGCCGGCATCGCCGGCGACCTGGTCGACACCCTGACCAACGCTGTCTTTGCCTCGCTCAGCGCCATCCTCATCATCAAGTACGGTGTGGGCGGAATCTGGGCAGCCCGGGATCGGTTCTGGCCCGGTGTCTATGACACCGTCGCCGCCAACCGCTCCACCAGCGGCTCAGCTCCGGCGCCTCAGCGCCAGGGCTAAGGGCAACAGCTCGTCATGGATGGGGCCCTCAGCCATCCATGACGGGGCGGGCCCGTTTGGGCGATTCGGGACCCGCCCCATCCTCTCGAACTGATTAGACGATCAAGTTCAACAGCAAACGAGGCACCAACAACGAGGTTGGTGCCTCGTTTGCAGTTTTGGCTTTATGCCCGGCTACAGACCGTCCAGCACCCGGAGGGCGGCTACCGCCTCATCCAGATCAAAAACGTTGTCGATGCGGTCGACCACGGTGCCTCCGCCGTCCACCAGGAACAACGACGGTTCGAAATGGAGGCCGAGGGCCTGAACAGCCGGTGAGATTTCGATGCCTGGTGCGGTGAAGTTGCCGCCGAACTCCAAGGCGTTGGCGTAGACCTCGGCGTGGACGATGTCGAGTCCTGGGACCTCTTCGGCCGCCGCCATGAGGGTGTCGACCACCGGACCACAGTAGGCGGTGGAACAGTATGCCGGGGTGGCAACCAGGATGGCGGCCGGGCGTTGCTCGGCCGCGATGTCGGCGTAGCTGCGCTCATGAAAGGGGCAGGCACCCTCGATTCTGGTGCAGAGCTGGTCGACGCCGTCGGGGTTGTCGAACGTCGGTGTTTCGAACGGTTCCAAAACTGAACCGGCGATGGGAATGAACACATCATCGGCATCAAAGGCCTGGATCGGCAGAGTCGACTCCACCCCTCTGATGGTGACCACAAGATCGTAGATGCCCGGTTCGGGCATGGTGAACCGAGCCGGGTAGTACCGCAGCAGATCAGCGTGGGCGTGGTCATCAGGTGTTCCCTCGACGTGGTCGTGGGCCACCAGGCCGCCCACCAGTTCCACTGAGTCCAGGGCTTCTTCGCCCGACAGGAGCGTCACGGTTACCGCCTCGCCTTCGTCGGGGATGGCTGTCTGCTCCCGGGTTTCCGAATTGGGAGCGATGATGGCGAAAGGGATCCGCTGTTCGATGCCGGCCACCAGCACCCGGTCGGGTGAGAACATGGCGGCGATGTTGGCCGGCTCTAGTGGCTCATCGGAGCTGCAGGCTGCCAGCAGGGAACCGCCGATGGTGCCCGCCGCCACGGCTCGAGTCGCCCAGGCCGCGCTGAACCCGAGTGCGCTTGATCCGGTACGGCCGAGGAAGCTGCGTCGGGTCATTGGTTCCGCAGGTCGGGATCCGTTGGGGTGGGTCGACATCTACTAGACCGTACCGGTAATAGGATTTGAGCCGTATGAACGTGTTGCAGATCACAGTCAACGGTCAGCTGGTCGATGTTGCAGAGCCTCAGGGCTCTCTTCTGGACACGTTGCGGTACCAGCTTGGTTTAACCTCGGTGAAGGACGGCTGTAGCCCTCAGGGGCAGTGCGGTTGCTGCACGGTCCTGGTTGATGGCCAGGCCCGGGTGTCGTGTGTGACGCCTGTGCGGCGGATTCGTGGTCGTTCGGTCGAGACGATGGAAGGCCTGGTTCCGGAGCGTAAAGGCGAGTGGGCTGAACGGTTCTGTGCCACCGGGGCCAGCCAGTGCGGATTCTGCACCCCGGGCATCATCATGCGATTGGAGGCGATCGCCCGTGACTCCGAGGTTGATGTCGGATCGTTGGATCACAGCCAGGTCGATCAGGGGCTGTTGGCGCACCTCTGCCGCTGCACCGGCTGGCAGACCATTGTGGAGGCCGCTTGCGGTGGCGAAACCGCTGTGGCGTTGGCGCAGTCGTCGGACCACGAGCGTGACCTGGAGTTGGCCGGGCGACGGGCCACTCTGGAGGGTGGTACGCCGCAGGTGGTTAGTGCCGAGGTGCCGGCCGGTCGGGGTGGTTTCGCCGCAGATACGGTGCCGGCGGACTGCCTGGTTGCCGTTATCGGCGATGACGGCGAGTGGGCGGTGGGGGAGTCACTGTTCGAGGCCCGGCAGCAGGCCGGCAAGGTGCAGGGTCGGCGTACCACTGTGTCGCCGTCGTGGCCGATTGCCGCCCCTGACGGCCCGTGGGCGGCAACGTTGCAGACCACCTGGGTCGACGGCGCCTATTTGGAAACCGACGCCGCCTGGTGCGAGCCGGGTGGTGTTCCAGCCTCGGTGGAAGCCAATGGTGGGGCGTTCGGTGCCAAGTGGCCGCCCGACGGTGGTGGCGTAGCGGCGTCGGCGGAGCAGCCACTTGGCATTCGGGTGGCTGACGCTTCTCGACGGCTGGCCGATCGTCACGGTCGGACGGTTCTGGCTCTGGCGTCGAGGGAGGACGTCACCCGCTTTGGGCTGAAGCGCCCTCCGGTTGCCGGCGGTGTGGCCGCTGATGGATCGGGTTTGTTGCGGGTCGCCCGCACTCCGGGGTTGGCCGATGTCATCGCCGCCGGGTTGGCGGCCAATCCGGAACTGGTGGACGGTTCTGACTTGACTGTTGAGGAGGTCGACGTTGCCGGACCTCCGACTTCGGCTCGGGTTCGGGCCGCCGGGTGGGCCGAGGCGATTGTTCTTCTGTCGGCCTTGGCCAACGGGACACAGGGCGCCGACCGGTCCTCGGTGACGGTTCGATCACCGGCCGGGGCAACGGCGATCGCCTCGGTGACCACCGATGACGAAGGCGGCGTCGCCATCCATATTCAAGTCAGTTGCGGTCCGGTGCTCGACGCCGTGGTTTTGCGTTCCTACTGCATAGGGGCGGCTCATATGGCTTGGTCTTGGTTGACCGCGGAGTCTTTGGCTGTTGACGACGTCGGTGAGGTTCACGATTTGACCGTTCGCAGCTTTGGTGTGCTCCGGGCGGTCGACACGCCGCCGATTACGGTTGAGCTGGCAGCCGGAGAGGGCGAACCGGTGAACGGTTCGGATGCGGTGTTCGCCGCCGTGGCCGCTGCCGGGTGGCGGGCGTTGGGTCGACCGGCTGTTCTACCCGCCGGGCTGCCGTTGAGCCCCTGATGTGACACTCGGTGGCTCTGTCGGCTTGTCAGCCACTGTTCTTTCGCTAAGATCTGTGGCGTGTCTAAACCAGTAGGTCCCTACACCCCCATCGTCGCTGCCGGTCAATGGCGTGTGGCTTCAGGTCAGGTCGGTATTGTCGACGGTGCGCTCGTCGACGACACCATGGCCGGTCAGCTTCATCAGGCGTTGTCCAACATGAAGTCGGTGCTGGAGAGTGGCGGTGCGCAGCTAACCGATGTGGTGAAGACCACCGTGTTCCTGGTGTCGATGGACGACTACGCCGAGATGAACGAGATCTACATCAACTTCTTCGGTGATCATCGTCCGGCTCGTTCGGCGGTGGCCGTGGCCCAGTTGCCGCTCGGAGCGAAGGTCGAGATCGAATCCTGGGCATATCTCGCCCAATAGGTCGGGATCGGTACACTCTCATCATGCTTGGACCCGTCATCATCGTTGTCGTCCTTCTGGTCCTGATCCCGGTCGGCTTCCTTATGAGCACCAGCATCGCCGCCGCTGTGATGGGGTATCTCTTGAAGGACAATGCAGAGCGACTCAACGCCGACAGCGAGCTCCTCGACACCAACTGGTAATCCGCTCTTAATCACCGGCTGCAGCTCTGGCTGCGGGGTCGATTATCCGGCTCTGATTTGGCTCTGAATCGACTAGGGTCATCCCATGATCGACCTCAAGAGACTCAGGGAAGACGACGTCTATCGCCAGCGCGCCATCGCTAAGGGTGTTGAGTCGTCGTCGGTTGATCGGGTTCTGAGTCTGGACGCCGAACACCGGCAGATTCTGGGTGAAACCGAGGCGCTTCGGGCCGAGTCGAACGCAGCGTCGAAAGAGATCGGCCGGGCCGATCCGGCTGAGCGGGAAGCGAAGATCGCCGCCGCCGGTGAACTGAAAGGCCGCCTCACTGAACTGGAAACCCGGTTGGAGGCGTCATCGGGCGAGTTGAACGAGTTGGTGCTCACCATCCCCAATCCGGCTCACGAGTCGGTGCCGGAGGGCGGCGAAGAAGACTTCCGGGTTGAGACCGTGGTGGGCGAGACCCCGGAGGCACCCGCCTTCAGCCACGGGGAACTTGGTGAGCACTTGGGCATTGTCGACACCGCCCGGGCGGTGCGCATGTCGGGCAGCCGGTTCGCCTACATCATGGGCGACGCCGTTCGCCTCCAGTTCGCGCTCATCCAGTGGACGATGTCCAAGATCGCCGTCCACGGGTTCGTGCCGGTGGTGACCCCGGTACTGGTTCGTGAAGAGATGATGGAGCTGGCCGGATTCTTCCCCACCGACCGCAACCAGGTGTACGCCCTCGAAGCCGATGAGCTGTATTTGATCGGCACGTCGGAGGTGGCTCTGGCCGGAATGCATCGCGAGGAGCGCATCGACGAGGCCGACCTTCCGGTTCGCTACGCCGGCTATTCGAGCTGTTTCCGCCGCGAAGCCGGAACCTACGGCAAAGACACCAGCGGTCTGTTCCGGGTGCACCAGTTCGACAAGGTGGAGATGTTTTGTTACACCCACCCCGATCGGTCATGGGACGAACTTGAGCTGCTGCGGAGCATTCAGGAGGAGATCGTTGGTGGTCTCGGCCTGCCGTACCGGGTCATCACGGTGGCTTCGGGCGACTTGGGTGCACCGGCGGCCAAGAAGTACGACCTTGAGGTGTGGCTGCCGTCGGAGCAGCGTTACCGGGAGGTCACGTCGTGTTCGAATTACACCGACTTCTCGGCCCGCCGAATGAACAGTCGGATGAAGACCGACAGCGGCAACGTGCTCCTTCACACCCTCAACGGCACGGCATGTGCTGTTGGCCGCATCTTGTTGAACATCTTCGAGAACCACCAACGCCCGGACGGTTCGGTTGCCGTGCCTGAGGTTTTGCTGCCGTTTACCGGCGGTTTGGAAGTAATCACTCCCCGTTGAGGTTTAACTTCCCAATCCTGACCCGGTAGATCCGAAGACCAATAAACTGGTCTTGGGTTTCGACCGATAGGCATATCGGGACGGGAACCATCCAGGTCGTTCAACGGGGAGCGGCCTCAGAACACATATAGGGACGCATTATGACTGCAGGTGGGCAACGGAGCCTTCACCAGGCAGCGGTAGCGCAATTCCAGCGGGCTGCTGATCTGATCGATCTGGAACCGAGGTATCGGGAGATCCTCTCGTACCCCAAGAACGAGATCATCGTTAACTTTCCGGTCACACTGGATGACGGTTCACTTCGGGTCTTCACCGGGTACCGCATCCAGCACAACAACATCCTCGGCCCGTACAAGGGTGGTCTTCGTTTCCACCCCCAGGTCGACCTGGACGAGGTTCGGGCGCTGGCAGCGTGGATGACGTTCAAAACGGCGTTGGCCGGTGTGCCCTATGGCGGGGCCAAAGGCGGTCTGACCCTGGACCCGGCCGACTTCTCCCGTGACGACATGCGCAAGATCGTGCGTCGCTTTACCCATGCGTTGGGTTCCAACATCGGACCCGATCATGACATCCCTGCGCCTGACGTTGGAACGTCGAGCGAAACGATGGACTGGGTGATGGACACCTACGCCAACATTTCGCCTCCTGGTTTTAGGCAGAGTGTGAAGGGCGTGGTGACCGGCAAGTCCATTGCCGTCGGTGGTTCCATCGGTCGTGAAGAGGCGACCGGTCGGGGTGTGCTGTACAGCTTGCGTCACTGGTGTGGCGAAACCGGTACCCGCCTCGATGATCTGTCGGTGGCCATTCAAGGGTTCGGCAATGTGGGCAGCCACTTTGGTTTGCTGGCGGCTGAGGCCGGCTGCACGGTTCGTGGTGTGGCCGATCACACCGGCACCATCGTCAACCTGGAAGGCATTGAGGTGGAGAAGCTTCGATCCTGGGTGGACGAGCAGGGTGGTGTCGCCGGGTTCCCCGGCGCCGACGATGCCTCCACCGAGGACCTGTTCTCACTCGACGTCGACGTGCTGGTCCCGGCCGCGCTGGAGAATCAAGTGACGTTGGAGCGGGCAAAGGCGTTTAAGGGTCGGTTGATCATGGAGGCGGCCAACGGGCCGACCACTCCTGACGCCGACGACTACCTCAACGACAACGGCATCGACGTGGTGCCCGACATTTTGGCCAACGGCGGTGGCGTAATCGTCTCGTATTTCGAGTGGTTGCAGAACAAGTCGGCCCGAGCCTGGTCGTTCGAGGACGTCGACGATCGGCTGCGGGACTTGATGTGGCAGGCCCACGATCGTGTGGCCTCAACCCACAAAGAACACAACTGCACTCGACGTGACGCCGCCTACATCGTGGCTCTCGATCGTCTGGTCGACGTCTACAACCGGCGAGGTATTTTCCCGTAGGTGGGCGTCACCGCCGCCTGGGTGGTTGGAGCCTAGGTTTCGATCTGATCGAGGTGGCCGATGAGAATCGGCACTTCGGCCAGGGCTCGCAGCGCATCGTTGAGATGGGTGCAGCCCTCGGTTTTGGCCAGGCGCTCCAGCACCAGGCTGCGCAGGCTCGCTACCGGCTCGCCGACCACGGTCATGGCTTTGGCGATGGCCTGCGGGCATTCCTGAAACGGCAGTACGTGCGGTGTGGCCGCCAGCGATGTCATGACCATGTTGTCGGCGTCGATGGTGGCCTGCAGCCGATACTCATGAACGGCCACCCGACCGTGGTCGGGATCGGTGGCTGAATCCTGGAAGCCGGCTGAGATTTGAATTTCGGCCTGTTCGCCGGTGCCGGAGCGCCAAACGTCGACGAAGCGGGCCCGACGCATGGCCGGGGCGCTCAGGTCGTCACCGTCGGGCCCGGTGAAGATGTGCCAGCCATCGGGATCGTCAGGATTGACGATTGACGGCACCGGTTTGGAGCGGTCCCTTCCCGGACCGTTGGGTCCCATGGTCAGGGCGCTGTTGCCGGGAGCGAAGCCGATGCAGACGCCGGCCATGGAAGCTCGACGTTCGGCGAAGTTCGAAGTCTCGCCCCAGTCAGTGATCCATCGGGACCAGGCGAAGTTGGCGATGAGGCTTGTGCCGGAGATGTCGTCCAACAGCAGGTAGAGCGGATCGGGTCCGGGCCTACCAGGGGCTTCCATCAGATCCGGAATGGCCGAGCCGATGGCGGCCCGCAGGTATCCGCCGCCTCGATGACCTACCAGGTCGTCCAACCCCGGTCCTGGCGATGGATCGGCCCAAATGTCTTCGATGACCCGGTCGGTGATGCCAACCCTGGTTTCAGCCGAGGCCACAACAGTGGGGGCTTGGCCCGGGTTGGTGGTGATGGCATCGCGTGCTCTGCCGGTTAGGCGCAGTTGCGAGCCCAAGTCGCCAACCCAGCGCATGTCGATGGTGCTGGTTCGCCTGATGGAGTTGGCCGGGCGCACCGGTGTAGGCCCGGCCGGCCCCACCGCTTCAAGTTCGCCGGGGGTCGAGGCGGCGCTGACGCTGCCGGTCATGAGGCGGGCTCGGAGGCCGGTCATTTAGT
>JAHDFR010000011.1:0-6822 GCA_020628065.1 Acidimicrobiales bacterium | reverse complement strand
GGTTCGTCTAATGGAGTTGGCCGGGCGCACCGGTGTGGGCCCGGCCGGCCCCACCGAGTTCGCCGGGGGGCGGCGCTGACGCTGCCGGTCATGAGGCGGGCTCGGAGGTTACGCCGGTCATTTCGTTCAGTTCGCTTCGCATCTGGCTTTCGTTGTAACCCCGGAACAGCCAGGCGGCGGTGGCGTACAGCAACACGCCGGCCACGCCGGAGAGGCGGATTCCGAGGTCGTCGCCCACGTCACGGCCGAACGTGGTGAGCATGGCGAAGATGATGACACCGAAGGTTTGGGCGACCTTCTGCAGGAAGGTTCGGGCGGCAAAGAACGAGGCTGCGGTTGCGGTACCGGTCTTGTGCTTCGAGTGTTCGGCGATGTCGGTCAGGATCCATTGAGGGATGACGCTCAGCACGGCGAAGGCAATAGCGAAGATCAAGATGACGATGACTGCTTCGGCGACATTGGGGATGGGGAAGCGGCCCAACATGATCACCAGGCCGAAGTCGATGGCGGTGAGTACGAAGGCGGTGATCACCATCGACTTGCCCCCTCGACGTTTGGCGATCGACATGACAACCGGGTAGAGCAGCATGGCCACCACAATCAGCAGCAGTGTGAGCAGCGCGGCGAAGCCTTCATCCAATTCCAGCAGGACGGTCACATAGAACAACATGCCGGTCTGAATGATCATGAGTCCGCCGAAGTAGGCGAAGTCGGCGGCCACGTAGTACCGGAAGAAGGGGTTGGCGGCGATGATGGAGACGATCTGGCGGAACGGAACCGATGCCGGTTCGGATCGGGACCATCGGGGTTCGTCGATGCCGAACACCGGCACGTACATGGCGACCACGCCGATGGCGCAGACGATGCCTACCGCCACCTGCCAGGCCTGCAGTGTTTCGAACCCCCAGCCCTCGGCCAGCGTGGCGATGAACGGCGTGGTGGCGGCAACGACAATGCCGATGGACCACACGAATGCCGTCCACGTGGCCAGGCTGAGCCGTTCCTCGGCGGTGGTGCCCAGGTCGGCCACCAGGGAGAACGCCGGGGTGGCGTACGAGGTCAGGGCGACGTACATGATGGCCTGGACAGCGAGTAACCAAACGATGTTCCAGCCGCTGACTTCCTGCACGGGAGGCATGAAGATGGCGAAGGCGGCGATGCCGGCCGGTAGTGCTCCCCAGGCCATAAACGGAATGCGGCGCCCTTTTCGGTGCCTCGACTTGTCGGAGAAGATGGCGATGAGAGGGTCGGTGATGGCGTCGGTAAGCCGGCCGACGGCAGCCAGGATCATCACGGCGTTGATCACCACCAGGAAGGTGGCATCGGTTACCAGCTGGGGCAGTCCGGCGTCGGCCGGGGGCAAATAGAAGAAGACCAGCATGAGGCCCAGCAGGTTGACGATGACCGATAGGCCGCCGTGTCCGATGGACAGCGCGGCAACGACCGATCTCGGCAGTTTCTCGCCCTCGGCTCGACTGGTTGGTCGGGTATGGGTGCCGGTTCCGCCCGCCGGGTCGGGAGTTGACTCAGGGTTCTCGACGTAACTCTCCACGAACAGAATGTAACAGCACGGCCGGTTTGGGGGCTTATCTCTCTCATGGCCGAAAGGATGATGGTGGTGCGGTTCGGTCTACAGCAACCGCTGCATGATGGCGACGTCGTGCCACCGCCCGAACTTGCGGGCCACCTCCCGCTCAACACCGATGACTTCGAAGCCGTAGCGTTCGTGCAGAGTGACACTCGCTTGTTGCGGGCCGACGATGCGGGCGAACATGGCGTGGAATCCACGGTTGGTTGCGGTGTCGATCAGTTCCGCCAGGAGGGCGGCGCCGATGCCTTTGCCCTGGTGGCCGTCGGCCACGTAGACCGAGTCCTCGACCGAGGTGTTGTAGCCCGGACGGTCCCGGTAGAAGCTGAGGCTGGCGAAACCGACGACTGCACCATCGGCGTCCTCAGCGGCTAGCACGGCCAGCCCACCGGAGCGGGCTTCGATCCACGCTTCCTGCTCTTCGATGCTGCGGGGGACGAGGTCCAGGGTGTGGGTGGACTCGGTGACCTGCTTGTTGTAAATCTCGCTGATGGCGGCGGCATCAGCCGTTGTTGCCAACCGAATCTGGACTTCGTGCATCAAGGTATTTCGACTTTCAGGCGTTGACCTGGCGGTGATCATGCCGGCGAGTGTAATCCGACAGATCCAAGCCGTTCTGAAGATACCAACGCACTGTTTTGCTGTTCCAAAGCCCCATCGGGCGGCAGAGGCTACTCTAGGAAATACGGCAGAAGCCGTGATGTGATACGTCCGTGTTCGGCACGATGGGCGTCTCGGTGCGACGGAGGGGGAGATGAGCCTTTCGATACTTGGCGTAGAAGTCGGAGCTCGCCTTGTGCGAGGGATTGTCTTGACCGCTGACCACAGGGTGCTCGTCGGCGCCGCTGAGGCATACTTCCCGTCCGAAACCGAGCCGGATTTCGACCCGTCGGCCACGTCGGAAGCGCTACGCCAAGTGCTCTACGAGTTGGGCCATCTTGTTCCGCGGTCACTTTCGGCATCGATCTCGATCGGACCGGTCAACTCCGGCGTCGGTAGCGGGCCGTCGCTGCCGACATGGCTTGAAGGGCGGGCCCGCTTCCTCGGTGAGGATCTGATTTGTTCGGGCGAAGTCGGTTTGGCCTTCACCCCGGTCGGGCCGTTGCGCCAGGTTGTGGACTGCTGCGCCGAACATGATGTGAAGCTTGAGCGAGTAGATCTGGCGCCGCTGGCGGCGCAACGCATTCTTCCCAAGGGTGTCGGGAACACGTTCACCGTGGGTTCCGGAATCGGGTGGCAGGCCGGAGTCCGCTCCAACGTCGTCTTGGCGGCGACACAGAGCGATGCTGTTGCTCACGATGCTCGGCTTCTGGCCAGTTCCGGCAACGACCCGGCGCTTGTGCCGCCGCCGCTCCACAGGTTTCCAATGTCGGCCCGGCTTAAAGAGAACTCCGAGATAGACCTGGGTTTCTTCGCCCCGGCCGTTGGCACAGCCATTGGACTTGTCGGCGGTGCGCCTGCCAACCTTCTGAACGGTTTTAAAGTGGCCGGAGGTCGACGTGCGGCGCAAGCCTACGCGCTGCGTCAAACTCAACACGGTGAGTCCGAAACGGTAGGTGGCGACACGTTGGAAGTAGCCGATCTGCCGGCGTTCGGAGCCGGTGACGGCAACGACGCCCACAGCTTGGACCCCAACCTGCGTGACTTGATGCCGTTTCCCGTCACAGAGCCGATGAAGCCAACGGCCAGGGCGTCCAGCAAGCCTACGACGGAGAGGTTGGGCGGTCACGGGATCAGCGGCAAGAGCAGCCAGATCGACGCCATGGTTGGTAGCGGTCAAAGGCTGCTCTCGGTGATGACGGTCATCGTGTTGATTCTTGTCGTCGCCGTGGCCCTGGTCATAACGTTCCGTTAGTCGGGCCCAACTCGTCGCTCGGCTTGGCAGAGGTGGGAGGTAATGGGGTATTCAAGGGGCCATGTTTACTCCAGAGGCGAGCCGTTTTCAGTTTGGCGAAGAGGCCAAAGCGGCGTTTAACAACCAACGGGTGTTTATCACCGGTGCCGGCAAAGACGGCGGTATCGGTCAAGCGTTTGCCTTGGCCGCCGCCCTCAACGGAGCCGAATCGGTTGGTGTGCACTTCCACCGCAGTTACCAGGACGGTTTCGACCTGGTGGCCGAGCTTGAGCGGCACGGCGTTAACTCGTTCCCCGTGCAGGCCGATGTGACCAATCCCAGAGATTTGTGGGCTTGTCGGACCTATGTGATTGAGCAGATGGGGGGTAAGCCGCCAAGCCTGGTCATCTGCAACTCCGGCCTGACCGAGGGCGGCTATTCGTTCGGTCGGGCGTTGCGGCCTAAGGAAGATGAGTCGGTGGCCATGCGTCGGGCGCGGGTCCGCCAGCACTTCATCGACTCTTTGGATGACTCCCGTATGGTTTTGAACACCAAGATCGACGGGTTTCTGGGGTCGACCCACCTGTGGGCCGGTGAAGCGGTGTACCACGAAGAGCCGTTGCGCATCGTGTATGTGTCGTCCCGTCAGGCCATCGATCCCGGTCCGGCCGTCCCCGGGTACGCCATCTCCAATTGGGCGGTGCTGCAGCTGCCGAAGGTGCTGTCGGTCAACCTTGGCCGCTCATCGGACTATGTTTCGGCTTTCTCGGTTCTGTTCCCGTTCATTCGCACGTCGATGACCGACGAATACTCGGAGAACGAGAAGGTCTATGGACGTTGGCAACCCCGGATGTTGGAAACCCACGAGTGTGCCGAGGCGTTCGCCCACCTGCTGGCGCGGTCCAACGAGGAGCTGAATCACGGCATGTTCGAGCTGTCGGTTGACGGGGTGGAAGCGTCCGACGACATCTCGGTCACGTGGAAGCAGGTTCGACTGAATGTCGGCCATGACGCCCTGGATTGGAGCGAGGGCGCCCCGTCGATTCACGGTCCGGTATCGTAGTGCCGAGAGATGTGTAGCACCATGTGATGGCGGCAGCTGTCTTGAACAACAGTTTTTGAGCGTCCCGATGCATCGCCGGTAGGCCTTTCCCCTCCGTGTTGGTGGATCTATAGTTGTCGCAAGCGGAGCAGAAGGACAGGCAACCGTGCTAGGTGCAGATTCGCAGAGCCCCAGCATCCTCGGCATCGAGGTTGGGGCAACAGTCGTGAGGGCTGTTGTGCTGTCCACGGACTCGTTGGAGGTTACGGCTGCGGCTGAAGCCGGGATCGACACGTTCGACGAGCATGTGTTCGACTCCACCACTATTCGCCCTGCGCTCGGTGAGGTCATGTATCAGCTGGCCGAGCTGGCGCCGGAGTCCATGATGGCCGCCATTTCCATCGGCCCGCCCCAGTCGGGAGTCGGTAGCGGCCCGGCGTTACCACCGTGGCTTGAGCGTCAGGCCCGCAATCTGGGCCAGAACCTTATTTGTGCCGGTGAGCTTGGTGTGGCGTTCTGCCCGCAGACACCGGTTGATTTGTTGATTTCGCTGTGTGAGGAGGCGGCCATCACGGTGGCTCGGGTTGACTTGGCCCCGGTTGCCGCCGCCCGGCTGTTGATGCCCGGCGGGGCTGACACCATCATGGTCGGCTCCGGTCGTGGCTGGCGGGCCCGACTCCGCAACAACGAGGTGTTGGAGGCGCTCCACACCGACGAGATCGATATCGACCAGCCCATGTCGATTGTTCGCCCCGACGGTCGGGTGACCGAGATTCCCAAGTATCACGGTGTGGGCGTTGCCCCGGCGTTGGACGAGGAGTTCGAGCTGAACCTCGGTCAGCTGGCCCCGGCGGTTGGTGCCGCTGTTGGCCTGATAGACAACAGCCCTACGAACCTACTTAACGGAGCCACAGTGGTCGGTCGAGCGGTGCCGGTCACCAGCGAACACCACTTTGGTCATTTGGCCGGGTTTGTTAATGAACCGGGTGACGGAGGTGTCTCGTCGGGTTCCGCGGTTGCTACTGCAGGTGGCGACTCTGGTTTCGACCCGTCGTCGTCGGCCGGCGCTGAGCCGGAGCTGATTTCCGACCCCGGAGTGGATGTTCAGGCTGGTGTAGTGGAAACCGATGTCTTGGACGCCTCCGGGGAGCATCAAGCGGTTTCGGGCCAGTATCCGGCTGTGTCGGGTGAGCACGGGGCCGTTGATCTGAACGGAGGTTTGTCGGCTGATGACTTTGCCGATGACTTCGAGGTTGCGGCGCCGATCGGTGATTTCGATCCGGGCGGCGCCGGTGGTGCAGCAACCGGTCAGCACAATTTTGACGTAGATGATTTGGCCCCGCTGCAGCCCGATGACGGAGGCCCCGACCCCAGCCCGGCCTACGGGTTCGCGTCCAACCAGTTCGTGCCCGGTTCTGGTGGCGAGCGGACCACGGTGGATCTGGCCCATGTGCCGTCGCCGGCTGTTCCCGCCGATGGCGGGGCATTTGATGATTCGCCGATGGTGATTGACCGTCAGCCCGGTCGGTCACCTCGTGGAACCACCACCGGCGACTTTGATGACATCACGCCGGTAGGGGAGAGCGAGGGCAGTTCGTTCCCCATCATGTTGGTGGTCCTGGTGGTGCTGATCGTGGCGGTAGCCATCTTCATCTTGACCCGTTAGATGTAGATCAACTGGTCGGGTTCCCGGCCGTGTCGAAGCGGGCGATCTTGCCGATTTTCTGTCACGTTGCGGCCGTTGGCTTGCCGTCAGCCGGGTGCAGTTGGTTCATGGAACTTCGACTGACCTCCGGTTTTGTGGCCTCGGTGGCCGGAGTGGTGGCGGCGCTGGGCGTTTGGGCCACGCTCTTTGACAGTTGGCGCGCCGATGCGTTCCGTGATCTGCTGCTCGCCCCCGGGGCCGACAAGGTGGGGCACTTCATCGTCTACGCCGCGCTGGCTCTCGCTGTTGGTTTAGTGCTCGAGCGGGCGTGGGCGAGGGGAGCGTGGCTGGTCGGGCCGTCGGTGGCTTGGTTTGTCGGGCTGGCTGAGGAGTTGCGCCAGGCGGGGGTTCGAGGCCGCACGGCCAGCGTGGAGGATCTCGTGGCCAACACCCTAGGTGTGGTTGTCGTGGCCGTCGTGTTGCTCTATCGCCGCCGGTCCTCCCGCTCGGTGGTGGCGGGTTGCCTCACTGGCGGTTGTGGCCCGAGCTGGGAGACTCTTGAGTAGAAGATCCATGTAGAGCGGATTTCTCAAAAATCAGTTGGGCATGGCTGTTGGCCGTGGCAGACTTTGAGTCTGCCTCTCCACGCGAGGGGCCGTGCCTCCTTAGCTCAGTCGGCAGAGCGTTTCCATGGTAAGGAAAAGGTCGTGAGT
>JAHDFR010000366.1 GCA_020628065.1 Acidimicrobiales bacterium | reverse complement strand
GTCAACGAACGGTTCAGCCTGCCCTTTGAGCGCTGTGACGATCTCGGCAGCCGCTTTATCGAGTTCCCCTGGAACGTAGGTGATCGGCATGGACCCTTGCTCAGCCGGGCCCATGTCGAGCATCAGCTCAAGTAGTACGAACTCGGCGCCCGTCCTTTGGGCAGCGGGGTCGTCACCGCCATCGAAGTGCTCGGTCTTGTCGATGACGATCAGCATCATCTGTTCATCACCGTCACGCCAGGTGTATGCCGTTTCGAGAATCGGGTGAAACTCGTTCTGGTCTTCGACGGCTGATGGCTCGCCTTTCATCGAGATCGAGTACTGCTCATCTGTCTTGAGCCTTCCCGTGACCGTGGTTGGCCACGGATCGGCGACGAAGGTGTTGGCCTTGACCGCTACCGTCTCAGTTCCACCTTCGGTCTCCGCTACTTCTGACGAGAGTGGCTCTGTCGCCGCACTGCCCAGTTCGCCGCCTTCCGCTGCAGACTCGCCGCCCACTGCACCACACGCCGTCAGTATCGATACGACAATCAAGAGTCCTGTGACTCTCGAGCCCGTCGTCTTCGCCATCTGGCGAACCGCCTGGATATTCATATCCCTGATCTCCCTGTAGTTCTGTCACCGCAAAAGCGGAGACTCAACACACTGTTGTGACACACAGGTCGGCCAAAAGTTCCCTGCTCCGATGCACTACGGGGATACCCCCAACCCTCAATCCTCCAACTGGATTGAGGCAATCACTTCTTGAAGGGTGTCCATGACGTCGACCGGGCTGTTCTGGGGGTTCGTCGCCCGGAATTCATAGATCCACTCGTCGGCAATGATGTTGTATTTGATCGAGATGATCGAGCCATCGCGCTCAAATGTGGCCTGGACCCCAGACCACCCGTCAACGGTCACCGGCTCCACCCGAAGGCCCTCGCCTGCCAGCGCCCGCTCCTGGTCGGCGGCAAGGACGTCCTGTGTTCGAGCTATCGCTTCCGGTGTCGCTCGCTCACTGTTGGCCATGATGGTGATCGCCTCGAACGAGTTGTCGAGGTAGCGAAGCGACACCGTGTGAGGATCAACCATGCTTCCGCCGGTCAGCCTCATCGGCACAACGAACCACTCGCCGTTGTCCCGATATTGGAAGGTGAACGGACTGCTGGGGTCACTGTAGAGCTTGAACCCGGGATCAGCTGACTCTGACGTCTGGACGTCGCTAGTGGTGGCGTCGGCCGCGGTCGTCGTGGTCGGGGAGGCTTCCTCCGCCTCGGTCAGTTCGGGTTCGGGGAGCTTGATGGACCAGGTGCTGCTGATTCCCCCTTCGGTGCCAGGCAGTGAGCCCGCCCGGAAGGTCAGTTCCACGGCAGTTCGAGGGACTCGGAACAACACCGTCTGCTGAACGGACCCGCCCTCGAGGAGGAATTCGTTGACAGCGTTGGCAGGGCCGTAGATTTCGCCCTCGGCGTCAAGGCGGTATGTCGAGTCGTTGATGTTCGAGGCCACCCCGTCCGTCAGATTGAACCGGAGGTCGACGACGATGAACTTTTCAAGCGGCCCGGCCACGTTGCTTCCGAACACGTGCACCGACTCAGCGTTCAGCAGCGTCATCTGGCCCGAGCCCTGACCGATCTGGGCGACGTTGGGCGCTATCACGCCGGTACCGTCGACCAACTCGACTGACTCGGCCTGGGCGACGATGGCGGCGTCGCCGATAGCGGCTTGAGCTTCGATGTGGGCGGTCGCAGCGAGGTCGGGCTCAAGCGTG
>JAHDFR010000010.1 GCA_020628065.1 Acidimicrobiales bacterium | reverse complement strand
TCTAGTCGCCGGTTTGGACCGGCCGATCTGTCAGCTGGTCGAGAAGCTCAGGCGCCAGTCGAGAAAGCTTGGTGGGACGCAAGTTGGCGACGACGGCCAGCTGTGCGGTTGTGGTGGGGCGTTTTCGAGCCAGGAGTCGCAGGGTGGCATCGTCAAGAATGACCCGGCCCGGTACCCCCGATGCTCGGGCTTTGGTGTCCCGCCAGGTCAGGAGGCGCCGATACAACTCTTCCTCGGACTGATCTTCGGTCTCGGCCGCTCGGTCGACACTAGGCGAGTCGCCAAGATAGCGACGTGACCGCTCGACATGGCGGCGCCACACCGCCTGGGGCGGTCGACGCATGGCCGAGGCATCCGACCCGGCGTTGATACCGTTCAGCCACGGCGAGGCCTGCCGCTCCACTTCGCTGGTACCGAACGTTCGGCGGTGGCTCCAATGCAGGTGTAGCTCGTCTCCGGCCCGGGTCATAGCCACGTACAGCAGCCTGCGCTCCTCGGCCAACTGGGCCTCTGTTTTGGCGTAGGCAATTGGTACGAAACCAAGTTCGACGCCCCCAAGGTGAACGATGGGCCACTCCAGACCTTTGGAGCCATGGAAGGTGGCCAGGTCGACGGCCGGTTGGTCGGAGTCGACGTCGCCTCCATGGAGAGTCTGGAGCCAGGCGGCCAGACCGGCACCACTCGGATCGGCGCCAGATGCTGTTTGTCTGGACTCGACGTAGTCGTGGACAAGGCGGCTGAGAGCGGCCAGATTGGCGATTCGTTCAGCGGTAGCCCCCTGGGCCATCGCACCGCTGGGTGCCATCTGCTCCTCCAGATGATTGTCGAGCTGTTCAAGTTGGTTTCGGAGATCGATTCCCGGGCGGCTCAGCTCTTTCACCTTGGCCTTCACCTCGGCGCTGCCCAGGGGCCCCGGACCGCCGCGCAGCCGAGTCGGAACACCGGCGGCTGACAGTTCTTGTTCGATGACGGCCAGCTGAGCATTGGTTCTGACCAGCACCGCCATGTCGGTCCACGAACGCCCAAGCTTCCGATCGGCTGTGAGGGCGGAGGCGATGGCCTCGGCCTCTTGCACATCGGTTTGATGTGAGGAGATGGTGGGGTTGGGGCCCTGGCCGCGGTACGCCACTAGAGGAGACACATCCGGTCCCAGCGCTGCGGCCGACGCAGCGAGAATCCCGTCGGTAGATCGGTAGTTGGTGTCGAGATTGACTACCTTGGCCGCTGCGTCAGCTGCTCGATCCAGCAGCTGAGGATCGGAACCGTTCCACCCGTAGATGGCTTGTCGAGGGTCGCCGACGACAAAAAGGTCGTTGCGGCCACCCAACCATTGATCGAGCAGTTTGTGTTGTAACGGGTTGACGTCTTGAAACTCGTCAACGTAGAAGTGCCGATGCCTCCAGCGAATGGCCTCGGCGTAGTCGTGGTCGGCTTGGAGGTCACGGATGGCCAGGTACAGCAGGTCATCGAAGTCGACAACACGTTTGCGACGCTTCTCCTGTTGGAAGCGGGTCATGATCTCGGCCACGAATCCGGGTTCGCCGATAACGTTGCGACCGGCGGAGCGGGCGGACTGGTCGTAGTCCGCCGGTTCGATGAGTCGGGCGCGGGCCCAATCGACTTCTGCTGCCACCTCGATCAGGTCGGCGTCGGAACTCTTCGCTCCGACCTGGGCCAGAAGCCGAAGCTTGCTGTCGAGTATGGAGGGGGGTACGGTCCGACGCTCAGCCCACCGCTCTCGTAGCTGAGTAAGGGCGAAGCTGTGGAAGGTGCCGGCCGGGACCGGGTCTCGAAGCCCGAGCCGTCGCTGGCGCTGGCGAAGCTCGCTGGCCGCCTTGCGGGTGAATGTCAGCACCAGAACTCTGGCCGGGTCGGTTTGTCCGGATCGGATTCGCCAGGCAACGCGGCGGGTTAACACCCGGGTTTTACCCGACCCGGCACCGGCCAACACCACGGTACGATCCGCCGGGGCGGTGACCGCCTCGATTTGGCGCTCGTTGAGACCATCGAGCAGCTCGGAGCGTTCCCGGTTCTGTGATCCCGAACCTTCCATCTCCGCTGTCAGCTGCTCGTGACCCACAGACTCAACCACGGGGCCACCGTAACCCGGCGCTGGGACACCGACGACACCATCCGGACAGGGGCTTGGGCATCCACCGAAAGCTCACCGCGCCGGTGAGTAGGTTGCGGGCGGCTAAATTGAGGCGGTGGCATTCTCCGACAAGCAGCTGAATACCGGTGAGCAGGTCGTCCTTGACCTTCGACCCCACTGGTGGTTCTTCGCCAATCAGACGGTGGCTCTGGTCGGGGCGGTCCTACTAGGCATTGTCGCCCTGGTGTTCTTCGACGGGAGCCCACTGGTCAGTCTGTTGGCCGCCGCTCTCATTGTCATCGTGCTGGCCTGGTTTATCAGCCGGTATGTGGTGTGGACAACCACCAACTTCGTGTTGACCACCGATCGCCTCATCAACCGGACCGGGGTGTTCAGTCGGGAAGGGATCGAAATACCGCTGGAGCGGATCAACACCGTCTTCTTCCGACAGAACCTGTTCGAGCGGATGATCGGTGCAGGAAACCTGGTGGTGGAGTCGGCCGGTGAAATGGGTCGACAGCAGTTCTCTCACGTTCGTCAGCCGCTCGATGTTCAGAACGAGATCTACAGCCAGATGGAAGAAAACGAAAACCGCAAGTTCGACCGGGCGGGCAGCGGCGTGACCGGCGGTGGACTCAGCATTCCCGAACAGATCGACCAGCTCGACGCCCTGCGGCAGCGGGGAATCATCTCCGAATCCGAGTTCACCCAGAAGAAGACCGAGCTGCTCGACCGGATGTAGCCGACACACCGCGCTGCGAACACCTCGCGCTGCGAACAAGCCGGTGGATTCTGTGGGAAACCGGAGGCGGCGCACATGGCACGGGCGGTCTGGCCGCATGTGGCGTTGTTGGCCGCTTGTCCACCGCTAGCGTAACCGCCATGCCTGGAGTACCTGCAGCCCACTACTCGGTCAATCTTCGTGTTCGTTTGGACAATCGACCCGGTGTTCTCGGTCGGTTGGCCGTTGCCATCGGCGAGGCCGGTGGCAACATTTTCGCCATCGACGGCTTCGTGGCCAAAGGTCCTGTGTTGGAACGAGACCTGGTGGTCAACTGCACCGACGTCGACCACCAGAAGGTCATCATCAATGTGGCCGCCGCCGTAGAGGGAGTGGATCTCCTCGATCACTACGACCGAACCTTCCGCATGCACGAGGGAGGCAAGATCGAGGTGCTTCCGCTGTGCCCGGTGGGAGACAAGGATGATCTGTCGATGGCTTATACACCGGGCGTGGCCAGGGTCTGCACCGCCATTGCTGAAAATCCCGCCCTGGCCGACAGTCACACGGTACGCCGCAATACGGTCGCCATTGTGTCCGACGGGACGGCCGTACTTGGTCTGGGCAATATCGGCCCGAAAGCGGCCATGCCGGTCATGGAGGGAAAGGCTCTGTTGTTCAAAGAGTTCGGCAACGTCGACGCCTTCCCCGTCTGCCTCGACGTCAACACCCCCGAGGAGTTGATCGAGACGGTGGTTCGATTGGCTCCGACATTCGGTGGAGTCAACCTGGAGGACATCGCCGCACCGGGGGCGTTTGAGATTGAGGCTGCTCTGAAAGAGAAGCTCGACATTCCCGTCTTCCACGATGATCAGCACGGCACCGCCATCGTTGCCCTGGCCGGCCTGAACAATGCCTTGAAGGTTGTGGGCAAAAAGATGGACGAAGTCAGTGTTGTGGTGGCAGGCATGGGCGCCGCCGGAGTGGCCGTCGGCAAGATCTTGTTGGGTGCCGGTGTTGGCTCGATCATTGGTGTTGACCGTCAGGGCGCGGTGTACGACGGTCGGGACAACCTGAACTCGGCCAAGCAGTGGTTCGCCGAGCACACCAACACAGGGCGTCGATCCGGTTCGATCTCCGATGTGCTCGCCGGTGCTGATGTCTTCCTGGGCTTGAGCGGCCCGGATCTGCTCAGCGTGGACGACGTCAAGTCGATGGCCGAGTCTCCCATCGTGTTTGCCATGGCCAATCCCGATCCGGAAATACGGCCTGAGGCGGTGGAAGGAATCGTTGGGGTGATGGCCACCGGCCGCTCCGACTATCCCAACCAGATCAACAACGTGTTGGCCTTCCCCGGCGTGTTCCGCGGCGCTCTGGACGCTTCGGCGTCGGACATCACCGAGAACATGAAGCTGGCGGCCGCCCGAGCGATCGCCGAGGCGGTAGCCGATGACGAGCTGTCAGCCGATCTCATCGTGCCATCGGTGTTTGACAAGGACGTGCCCCTGCGGGTGGCAGCGGCCGTCGCCGAAGCCGCCCGTGCCGATGGAGTCTGTCGGCTCTAGCCGACGGGAACCGGTTAGTTCCCGTCGTTGTTGTTGTCGTTGTTCTTGTGATCGGGTGGGCTTCTAAGGAGCGACGCGGCCACAACCAACACCACAACTACAGCGACAATGGTGGCTGTCCAAGAGCCTGACAGATCACGGGTTAGACCGCCGGCGAACGGCCCGATGCCGCCGGCTACGCCCAGCACCAACCCTTGAAGACCCATCAGGAGTCCAAGATCTCCTGAGTCGAATCGGCTTCGGGCGTGGATGGCCTGCAGCGGGCTTGATGCCCCCAGTCCGGCTCCGGCCAGAACGGCGAACACTGCGGCGGCGGCAACCAGCGCAGAGCTGGTGGCCGTCGGATCGGGCCCGACAATCAGACGTCCGAACAGCAGCGTGACGCCTGCGGCCGCGGTGGACAAGTAGGCGATTCGCAGAAGGGTGTCGGTTCCCCGCCGTTCAATCTGGCCGGCCAGTCCAACCCGGCCGAGGAGTTGGCACAGCCCCCGAAGCCCGCCGAAGGTGCCGGCCAACCCCAGCGACAGTCCTACCCCGGTCATCATCGGAACCTGATACACCCAGATAGTGCTTCCGGCCGCACCGGCCAGCAGGTAGATGACGAGGATGCGTCGAACAGCCGGATTGGTCAGCGCCCGGCGAAGAGTGGCGATTGGATGAGCCGAAGGTCCGCTTCCGGTTTCCGGTGATGCTCCTCCTTGTGCCAGGAAGGCGGCCTGAACGGCTCCGATCGCTCCTACCGTCACCAGAAGCGCCGCTACCGATCGCCAGTGCCAGATTGACGCCAGCCATGCAGTGAGCGGAAGGTAGATCGGGCTACTGAACGCTCCAACGATGGTCAACGCGTTGATGGCCCACTCCGGCCGATCGGACCGGATGCGAGAGACGATCACGGTGGTAACGGTGTAGAAGCCGCTGGCCCCACCGAGACCGGCGCCGGTGGCGAAGAGGGTGGCGAACAACCAACGGTTCTCAACGAGGAGAGCGGACGCCATAAGCCCGCTGGCGACCACTGCGTGGATGACATAGGGGACGTTGGCTCCGAAGCGATCCAAAAGCCGCCCGGCCCAGAACGCTCCGATACCGGACAGAGCCATTGCCCATCCGTAGATTGCGCCGAGGAAGGCGGCGCCCCAACCGGTGTCGGCTGAAATCGGTTCCAGCAACACGCCGAATCCGTATGCCCACGTTCCGTAGGCGGTGATGGTGTAGACACCGAGCGAAACAATCGGGGTGAAGCCGACACCATCGGAACCCGATGTGGAGTTGTCTGTTGATTCGGACGCGGAGTTGGAGCTGGATGTCGAGTTGGGGTCAAGTCCGGCCACTGTCGGGCAGCGTAGTGCAGCTCCTCGCCGCCGGGCCCGGTTATTGCGGGACCCTCGGCTAGGTTTCGAGTCTGGCGATGGCGTCTGCCACAGCCAGGGTGCGAAGAGCGTTGTCCCGATGGAGATTCTCCACCATCCGGCCGTCAACGGTCACCACACCGAGGCCTTCGGCCTCGGCTTGAGCGAAGGCCTCAACCACCCGTTGGGCCTCGGCCACATCGGCTTCCGATGGCGACCAGATCTCATTAGCCGGTGCTACCTGCGATGGGTGAATCAGCGTCTTGCCGTCGAATCCCAATCGGAAGCCCTGTTCGGCTTCCAGACGAAACCCGTCACCGTCGGAGAGGTCGTTGAACACCCCGTCGACGATGTCAACCCCCGCCGCCCGTGCGGCTACGACCGCTGATGCCAGGTGCGGGACCAGCGCCTGGCGGTTGTTGCCGGCATCGGCTCGAAGTTCTTTGACCAGATCGTTGGTGCCCATCACAAGCACGGACACTCGACCGAAGGCAGCGATGTCGGCTGCGTCAAGAATTGCCCGCGGCGTCTCAACCATGGCCCAGATCGTCAGGTCGTCGGGTGCTCCGGAGCTGCTGAGGCGCTCTGAAACCGCCTCAAGCTGGTCGGTTGAATCCACTTTGGGGATCACCACCGCCGATGCCCCGGAGGAGGCGATAGCGGCCAGGTCGTCGCCGCCCCAGGGCGTATCGAGTCCGTTTGCCCGGATCGTGATCTCACGATGTCCGTACTCGTCGGTCTCGGCTGCCAGTTTGGCAGTGGCTACCGCTGCTGCTCGAGCTTCGGTTTTGGCCTCGGGGGCAACTGCGTCCTCCAGGTCGAGAATGATGGCGTCGGCGGCAATGGTTTTGGCTTTCTCCAACGCCCGGGCGTTGGAGGAGGGCATGTAGAGAACGCTACGTCGGGGGGTGATGGCGCTGGTGGTCATGATTTGATTCTGTCCGTCATGTTGCTGCGTCGTAGAGGGCTGCCAGATCGGGATCTCGTTGTGCCAGCGAGGCGGCCAGTTCGACGACGACCCGGCACTGTTTGACCGAAGCGTCGTCCTCCATCTTGCCGTCCAACATGATGGCGCCGGTGCCGTCACCCATGGCTTCGATGACTCTGGTGGCGTGAGCCACCTCAGCCGGATCGGGGCTGAAGACCTTCTTGGCTATTCCAATTTGTTTTGGATGCAGCGACCAGGCCCCGACGCAACCCAACAGGTAGGCGTTGCGGAACTGGTCTTCGCATGCCACCGTGTCGGCTATGTCTCCGAACGGCCCGTAGAACGGCAGGATGCCGTGCATGACACAGGCGTCAACCATCCGAGCGATGGTGTAGTGCCACAGGTCCTGCTGGTAGGTGGTCCGCCCCTCGATTTCACCCGGCTCTGTCCCTTCGGCCGGGTCTTCTCTAACCAGATACCCGGGGTGGCCTCCGCCAACCCTGGTGGTTTTCATCCGGCGGTTTGCCGCCAGGTCGGCCGGCCCCAACGACAGGCCCTGCATCCGGGGTGACGCTCCGCAGATTTCCTCCACGTTGGCGACACCGCGGGCGGTTTCCAGAATGGCGTGGACCAGTACTGGACGGCTCAGCTCGGCTTTCGCTTCCAGTTGGGCCAGTAGCCGGTCGACGAAGTGGATGTCTTCGGGGCCTTCGACCTTGGGGACCATGACGACGTCGAGGTTGTCGCCGATCTCGGTGACGAGTGTGGTCATGTCATCCAGGAACCACGGCGAGTCCAGCGAATTGACGCGGGTCCACAGTTGAGTGTCACCCATGTCGACGGTCCGTCCGACCTCGACCATGCCTGCCCTGGCGGCCTCTTTATCCGACGCAGGTACGCCGTCTTCAAGATTGCCTAACAGGATGTCGACAGTGGGCGCAATGTCGGGGACCTTGGCCCGCATTTTTTCCACCGACGGCGGAAAGAAGTGAATCATTCGGCTGGGGCGAACCGGTATCTCGGTCAGCGGTTCTGGTGCCCCCATGGCCAGTGGGCGGAAGAAGTCCTTCGGTGATCGCACGCTGGGTAACGGTACTGTCGCTGTCGGCCGGCTTCCCAGTCGGAGAAAAAAATCCTCGCAGCCGTTTGGCTGACGACGCAGCTACAACCCTTCGAGGAAGTTGATCAGTAGCTCGTTTACCTCGTTCGGCTTTTCCTGCTGCACCCAGTGGCCACAGCCTGACAGGATTGCGCTGCGAGTCAGGTTCGGGAGATTGACGTCAAACCGTCCGATGGCATCGGCCCCGAGCATCGTGGGGCCATCGACATCACCGCCGATGAACAACGCCGGCACCGTGATCGGCGCATACCGCCATGGCGCTAGTTCATGCCAGTCCCGGGTGATGTTTCGGTAGCGGTTGAATCCGCCGGTCAAACCCGTCCTGGTGAACTCGTTCACGTAGTAGTCGAAGTCGACGGGTTGCATCCACGCCATCTGTCCATCGGTGGGCTGCTGGAACCGTTCACGCATCGGTCTGCCCGGCGGGACAAATCCCATCGAGGGCGCCGTAAGGTCGGCTTCGGCCGAGGCGCTGAAGTAAAAGCCCCTGAGCCAGCCGCCCAGGTCGGGTTCAACCTCGGCCTCCACCAGGCCGGGCTCTTGAAAGTAGTCGATATAAAACGTCTCGTCCGGTGACAGGGTGCGTGATAAGGAGCGAAAGGCGTCGAGGGGCCTGGTGTCGCCACGAGGACTGTAGGGGACTGACAGGCCGGCAACGCCGCTCACCCGATCCGGGCGCAGCAGAGCGGTGTTCCAGGCAACCGGGGCGCCCCAATCATGACCGACAACGGCAGCGGTATCGCAGCCGAAGTGATCGAGCACGGCGATGACGTCGCCTACCAGTGACGTCATGGCGTAGGCCTCGATGTCATGCGGGATGCCTGAACGGCCGTAGCCCCGGACGTCTATGGCGATGCTTCGGTAACCGGCGGCGGACAACGTCGGCATCTGGTGCCGCCACGAATACCAGAGCTCGGGAAAGCCGTGAATCATCACCACCGTCCCCCGAGGCTCCTTCTCATCGCCGGGCACGGCAACCACACAGTGAATGGTGACATCGGAGGAGTTGACAAAGATGTGGTCGAACCCGTCGTTTGACGTACTTCCAGCCGTGACAGAGGTGGATGAGGCGTTGGGGGAAGAACTGGAAGAGGTTGTCATGATCGTCTCGCTACTGGTTGCCGGGTCGACTTTGAGGCGATGCCGTGGTGCGGCCTGACCCGCCACTACTGTAGGTTCTGCCTTGCAGGCGACGCCGAAGCGGGACCAGGAGATGTCTGACCAACAGCCATACGAGTTAGCACACGACGCCGATCCGGTGGTGCAGGATTCCGACGACGATTCATCCTCGATACTTGAAGACGACGACTTGACGGTAGTCCCTCCCGCTCTGTCGACTAATAAATCTCGTGGCCGGGTCGGCCGCCGTCTGATGGGGCTGATAGCCGCCCTACTCGGGCTGATCGGCTGCCTGGTTTCGGTGATCTTGGTACTGTTCCTGCTGAGGACGGCACTGGGCGTCGGCGACGCCGCTGATGATTTGATGGAGCCGATCTCATCCTCGGTTGACCGGCTGGAAACCAGGGTTGACCAGACTGACGATCTTGTCGGACGGTCCGGTGTTGATGCGGCCGACCTTGATCAACTGTCGGCCCGAGCGGATGGCTTGGCTGATCTGGCCGACGGAGCACAGCGCAGCTTCTCCGCCATAATCGACCACCCGGTGTACCGGTGGCTGCCAATCGATCTGGAGTCTCTTTCCGGCGATCTGACCACCATCGAACAGTCAAGTACATCGATCGCCCAAACAGCGCGGTCGGGCGCCGACAACGGACGGATCCCCACCGCCGACGTCAGCCGAGTGCGCGACCAGCTGAATGATCTTCAGGCCGGCTTCGGCCAGCTCAGAGCATCGGTCGAGGCCGGGCGTGACTCACTGGTCCGCTGGATCCGGTTGGCCACCTTGGCCGGCGTAGCTCTGGCATTGTGGAGCTTGTGGGCCCAGTCATGGCTGATGCGTCGTGGCTGGCGGGGAATGCTGGGGCACGCTCCATAGCGGACCGCGGCTGGGTCGACAACGGCGGCTACAGCCTGCCGACGCTCCATTCGAACAGCCTGCCCACCATGGTTTCGTGGAAGCCGACTGCGGCAGCAACGGCCAACGCAAGCAACAGCAAAGCTCCAACAATTGACAGCGGGGGCTCGATGATCTCGAGAAACCAGTTGGCGGTCAAGTGATGGATGGAGCCAAGCGCCAGCAGCGGGCTCAGCGCCCCCAGCAGGTAGACGGCCATCGACAACAAGCCTGAGCTGCCAACGGTAGGAAGATCTGTCAGCAACCGGCCAAATTCCGCTCCGACACACGGCAACCAAAGTTCGGCGGCGGCGAAGCCGGCCAGCGCGCCGCCAAGCAAAGCGACCAGATCCAAATTGGCGATTGGTGGAGCAAGGAGAATGGCGACGGCCACAAGCAGAGCCAGCGCCGAGATCAACGCATGCCAACCGCCGCCGTTGGCACTGAACCGGAGCCAGGAGAACGCCAGCACCGCCATTGAAAACCCGGTCAGGGCGGGCAGCGCCGTCTCTCTGGCTGCCAGAGCAACCGCCAGGCCCGGCACCAGCAGAATGAGCGTGCAGGGAAGGATGGCGGCTTCAAAACCCTCAATCAGCAACATCAACATCTCGGCACCCGCCCCAGCATCACGTCGAGCAGTGTTTCCTTGAGCAGCGTCATGAAGCCAAGTCGTTGCTCCATGTCGCTACGAGCCCGGATTCTGAATCAGGAAGGCCACCGTGGCCTCCAACTCGTCATAGCGGCCTTCGCCGATGTGGTCGTATCGAATTTCGCCTGCTTGATCGACCACGTAGGTGCGAGGCCAAAACCGACGGTCGCCCTGCCACGCCCGGAAGTTCTGCTTACCGGTATCGAGGGCAACCGGCCACGGAATGTTCTGGTCCACGGTTGCTTGGGCGACAGCCGCGGGATCTCGTTCGAAGTCGAACTCGGGGGAGTGCACGCCGACGATTTCAAGGCCCTGAGGCTGCCAGCGGCTGTAGATGTCTCGCAGGTGTGGCAGCGTGTTCTTGCAGTTGACGCAGCCGAAGGTCCAGAACTTGACGATGCGCACCTGGCCGCCAAAGGAGGCGAGGTTGGTGGCGTTGCTGTTGATCCAGCCGTCGAGTTCCACCAGTTCCCGGTACTGGCCGAGCCTGGGCGGTGGTTCCGTAAGGCCCTGGGCCGCAGTGCCCTGGGTGATGTCGGCTTCGATTCCGGCTACGTCACCTTCGGCCACCGAGCCTCCAGCATCCCCGGCCAAGCCGCCAGCATCCCCGGCCGAGCCGCCATCGGTGAACGCTCCGAACACGGCGGCGCTGAGTCCGGCAACGGCAAAGAGCAGCACCGCCATCGCCACTACCCGCCCCGGCTCGCGACGCCGACGTTGCTCATTCTTCTTGCCCGACTTCGACCGGGACTTCGATGAAGATTTGGTTGCCACGACTGAACACCTTCAGGACTGTTGCCGCACTCCCTGGTATGACACCAGCGTAGATCCCAGGTCCGACGCTGTGAGTGACACTGTGAGTGACACTGTGAGTGACGCTGTGAGTGACACTGTTAGTGAGGGTCAAGGTTTGTTCTCCGGTTCCGAGTGCAGCCGGGGGCGACGTACAGCGCTCGACCGGGTTGGATCTTCGGCCCGAAAAGGGTTCCGGCCGGCGACCGATCTACTGTTGGCGCCATGGGACCACTGGAAGGACTAACCATCATCGAGCTGGCCGGTATCGGCCCGGGGCCGTTCTGCGGGATGATGCTCTCCGACATGGGCGCTGACGTTGTGCGAGTGGACCGCGCGTCGACGGTGGCCGACGAGCTTCCCGACCGGTCACCACCTGATGTCCTTGGGCGGGGTCGGTCGTCCATCGGAGTTGATCTGAAGAACCCGGCAGGGGTTGAAGTCGTCATGCGGTTGGTTGAACAGGCCGACGGCCTGATTGAGGGCTTCCGGCCCGGAGTGACGGAACGGCTAGGTCTCGGGCCGGAGGATTGCATGGCCCGCAACCCGGCACTGGTTTACGGCCGAATGACCGGGTGGGGGCAGGAAGGGCCTTATGCCAACGCCGCCGGACACGACATCAACTACATTTCACTCGCCGGTGCGTTGGAACCGATAGGCCGTCGAGGTGAGGGCCCGGTGCCACCGTTGAACATGCTGGGCGACTTCGGCGGTGGCGGGATGCTCCTGGCCTTCGGCATGGTGTGCGGCATCTTGGAAGCGAAACAGTCAGGGCGCGGCCAAGTGGTCGACGCCGCCATGGTCGACGGTGCTGCCACGCTGGCCAACTTTGTCTGGGGTCTGAAGAAGGTGGGTATGTGGGAGCCCGAACGAGGCACAAACCTTCTCGACACCGGGGCGCCTTGTTACGACGTCTACCGTTGCTCCGACGACACCTACATCTCGATTGGTTCCCTTGAGCCGCAGTTTTACGCCGAACTGTTGGACAAGACCGGATTGAGCGAAGAAGATCTAGGCCGCCAGCACGACCGCTCGGTCTGGCCGGAGGCCAAAGACCGACTCGCCGCCCTGTTCGCCACCAAAACCAGGGCTGAGTGGTGCGACATCATGGAGTACAGCGATGTCTGTTTCGCTCCAGTGCTTTCGATGGAGGAGGCGGCCGAACATCCCCACAATGTGCATCGGGGAACCTTTGTAGACGTGGACGGGATGACGCAGGCCGGTCCGTCGCCCCGTTTCAGCCGAACCGAAGCGAGTGTTCAGGGGCCGGCGGCCCATCCCGGTCAACACACCGATGACGTCCTGGCCCGATTTGGTTTCGGAGACGATGAGGCCTCGGAGCTGAAGCAGTCCGGGGCGGTCGCCTAGCCGACCACTCCATATCGGCCGGTATAGCGGCCGGCTAGAGGATGCCGATGTCGCCCCAAAATCGGAACAGCTCGTACCAGGAGCCAAACGACGTTCGTTCAACCCCGAACCACCCGACGATGGCGAACACCCCATCGAAAAACAGGCGCCCCAGCCACTCGGACGAGAACAGCCCGATGAACAAAATGATGAACGCGTACTGGGCCACCGGGCGAAGAAGTTGGCGGGTGGATTCCGGCAGGGCCGGTTCGATGGCGGCGTACCCGTCGAGGCCCGGTATGGGAAGCATGTTCAACACGAAAACGAAGATCTGAAAGACACCGAAAAGCCCCAGTGCAGCCACCAGCGTGGGCTGGGTGGCGCCGTCCACCAGGCCGCTGCCGACGGCGTAGAGCGACACTGCGCCGAGAGCCAGGTTGGTGAACGGGCCGGCCAACGCCACGAGAACCGACTCACCGTCGCTCAGGGCCGCCCGGTTGATCAGAACGGCACCGCCCGGCAGGGGTAGCCCGCCGATCAGCACGAAGAAGATCGGTAGGACGATCGACAGGATCGGGTGGGTGTATTTGCGGGGATCCAAGGTCAGGTAACCACGCTGAGCCACGCTTCGGTCGCCGCTGCGCCAGGCGACCACGGCGTGGGCGAACTCGTGGAACGTCACCGAGAGAATCCAGGCCAAGATGACGAAGAGAAACACGGTGATGCCGGGCGACAAGATGTCGGTGGTGGTAAGCCAGGCGGCGACGGCGGTCAACGCCACCAGACCGATAAAGACAGGACTTGGCCGGATCTGTTCGGAGGCCGCCGCTTCGGTATACACCTCTTCAGTCTACTGGCCGTCGGTTTGCAGCCGTTTACAACCCGCTGGCATCAAATCCTTCCAACGTGCCAACCCCACGGAATACATGTGACAGCCCGTCGGATCGCACCAGGATGGCCGGGCCGGTGAAGGTGCCTTCAGGCCCTTCCATTTCCAGGTCGTACGGTTCCTGCTTGATGAGGTGACGCTTGCTGGAGCGGTGAATCAGCTCCCAGTCGAGATCTGGCGACTCGTCCCGGGCAGCCACGATGAGGTCGCCGCCGCGAGATGGTACGGCCCGGCCCGACGTCGTCAGAGAGGTGATGTAAAAGCGTCGGTGTCGCACGGCTCCACTATCTCATCTATCTCGACCAAAGGCACCAGTGGCTCGTGGCCGGACGGGCCGGGTCGGTAGGATTCGTCCGGTGGATGAGCCAGTACGCACAACGGCGACGATGGCGGAAGAACGGTCGGGTGGCCCGAGCGTTGCCGGAGCGCGGCTGTGAGTTTGGGCGGATTACACACGGTCCTCGGTTGGGTTGTGGTGGTGACCAGCGGTCTGGTCGGTGTCTGGGCTTTGGTCGGGCACTGGGTTGAAGCCGTGCGGTCCCGCTGGTTGTGGCGCGCTACCGCCGTAAGCCAGATTCTGGTTGGCCTGCAAGTGGTGCTCGGAGTCGTCTTCCAGCAGTCAAGTGGCCGCCAAGCTCCCGGGATTCATGAGTTCTACGGATTTCTGACCTTGATCTCGGTGGCGATCCTTTACTCGTACCGGATGCAGATTCCCAAGTGGCGCCACTTGCTGTACGGGTTTGGCGGTTTGTTCATCATGGGTCTGGCCTTGCGGACTGTCTTTCTGCCTGGCGGATAAACTTAATCGACCGTTCAGCGACGAAGGGCGAGTCAACGACGTGTCTCGAATAAAGCGGTACATACAAAAAGAAGCCATCGGTCGAGTTCCCGAGCCTGCGCTTGACATGCTCGGCAAGGCGGTCCTCAAAGGGATCGACAAGGCGGTGGAAGACCGCTGGGGGCGAGCGCTGGAGCGTGCGGCCGAGGCTGAGGGCACCACCGTCGACGATCGTGTCGGCGATGTTCTGCAGTCGTTTCGCCGTGAACTAACGGCGGTTGGTGCGGCAACCGGGGCTGTTGCCGCCGCCCCGGGATTCGGAACGGCCACTGCTGCGGGAGCGTTGGCCGCCGACCTCGGATGGTTCGCTATGCGAGCCACTGACATGATCATGACTATCGGAGCCTTGCACGGCCACACCGAATCGTCGGTGGAGGAGCGCAGAGCATGGGTGTTGGCGGTGATGGCTTTCGGAGAGCAGGCCGCCCGTGAGTTCACCACTCTGATGGCTCAGCTCGATCCCAAGACCGGGTCGGGCACATCTGTCGGCCAGGTCGTGGACAAGGCCGGTGACGCCGCTTCGGCCCGAGGCGCCACGATGTTCGGCGGCGATATGGCCGCTCTTGAGGCGCTGCGTCGAATCAACACCAACCTGGCGGCCGAAGTGGTGAAGAAGTACGGGACCCGTCGTAGCGCGCTGGCTGCCGGGAAGCTGTTGCCCTTTGGTATCGGGGCGGTCGTCGGAGGTTCGGCCAACTGGGCGTTCGTTAGAGCGGTTGGGAAACAGTCGGCACGATTCTTCCGAGACGTTCCCTCGGTGCCTCAATTCGGCCACTCCGGAATTCTTGGGGTGATCGACGGCGGCGCCGGACTCAGCGACGAGGACCGACGAAACGCCATACCCGTCGACCCGATCGACTAGTCACCGCCAAGACCCGTCTTTGCTTGACGACGGCGCCTTTGCCGCGTCGCGACCCGTCGGTGGGTAGAGGTGCCCTTTTCCTTGGGTAGCTTTACCGATATCGTGTCCGATCGAGAGCACGGCAGTGCCCAACTGCCGGTCAGGTGGGACAACTAATGACGAGACAAAGGCCGCCGGCGATCGCCGGCGTGGTATTAGCGGCGGGATCGGGAGCGAGATTCGGCTCGGCCAAGCAATTTGCCCTCTTAGACGGGGAGCGCTTGGTCGACCGAGCTGTTCGGCTGGTCACAAAAGCGGTGGGTGAACCGGTGGTCGCGGTTCCGCCAGATCACATCTGGGACGGTCCGGCCGTCCATGCCTGGGTAAACGGGGGAGGGTCCCGGTTGCAGTCGCTGGACGCGGCGGTAGGTGCGCTCCCGTCGGAAACCGAATACGTACTGGTTCATGATCCCGCCAGACCACTGGCCACCCTCGACATTTGCCACGCCGTTTTGGCCGCCGTCATCGACGGCAATGCCGACGCCGCGATGTCGGGATGGCCGACCCCGGACACCATTAAGAACGTTAGAGAAGACGGCTCGCTCGAGCATCTAGGACGCGACGGAATGGTGGTCGCTCAGAGCCCGATGGCCTACCGCTTGCCTACGTTGCGACAGGCCATCGAACATCTGATGAACGAAGAGTCCACGTCTCCATCCAGCATCACTGAGGAGACGGTGGTGATCGAACAGTTGGGTGGCAGGGTTGTCTGGGTGCCGGGTGACCGCTGGTCGCATCACGTGGTGGAACCCCGTGATCTCGACCTGGCCCACCTGCTGCTAGCCCACGACGACTACCAGATTCGGTAGCCGGCGTACATTAACCCGCCAGATCCCGCCAGCCGCCGGCCAATATGCTTGCTGGCCGAACGGCTGTCGGGCGTCGGCCTCTAGGCGGCCAAGCGCTGTTCGAGTTGATCCAACTGTTGAGCCAGCGAGGACGGCAGTCGATCACCGAACTTGGCGAAGTGTTCCCGGATCAGCGACACTTCCTGCTGCCAGGAGTGGTTGTCCACCGCCAGTAGCTTGTCCATCGTCTCGTCGTCGAGATCCAGCCCACGGATGTCGATTGATCCGTTGACCGGCACGTTGCCAATGGCGGTCTCGACCACGTCGCCTTCACCGTCAATACGGCCGAGGACGTACTTGAGGATCCTTGAGTTCTCGCCGAAACCTGGCCACATGAAGCTGCCGTCATCGTCTCGACGGAACCAGTTGACCCAGAACAGCTTGGGAAGCTTGTCGGCTTGGGCCTGGTCGCCAATGTTCAGCCAGTGCTGGAAGTAGTCGGCCATGTTGTAGCCGCAGAACGGCAGCATGGCGAACGGATCGAACCGTACATCACCCACCTTGCCGGCGGCCGCTGCGGTCTTCTCCGAACTCATGATGGAGCCCAGAAAGACACCGTGGTCCCAGTCCTTGGCTTCGGTGATTAGGGGAACATTGGTTGCCCGGCGGCCACCGAACAGGATGGCCGAGATGGGCACGCCGGCCGGGTCCTCCCACTCGGGAGCAATCGACGGGCACTGCCCGGCCGGAGCAGTGAAGCGGGCGTTGGGGTGTGACGCCGGGGTGTCCGATTCAGGCGTCCACGTTTCGCCCCGCCAGTCGGTGAGTCGGGCCGGCGGCTCATCGGTCATGTCCTCCCACCAGACGTCGCCGTCTTCGGTGGCGGCCACATTGGTGAACACGCAATTGCCCGACAGCGTGGCCATGGCATTGGGGTTCGTGTGGTCTGAGGTCCCCGGGGCCACGCCGAAGAAGCCGGCTTCGGGGTTGATGGCCCGCAGTTCTCCGTCGGGGCCGAACTTCATCCAGGCGATGTCGTCGCCGATGGTTTCCACTTGCCAGCCCGGCAGCGAGGGAATCATCATGGCCATGTTGGTCTTACCGCACGCCGATGGGAAGGCGGCGGCGATGTAGCGCTTCTCGCCGTTTGGCGGCGTGACGCCGATGATGAGCATGTGCTCGGCCAGCCAGCCGTCACGCCGGGCCATGGTCGAGGCAATGCGCAGGGCGAAGCACTTCTTGCCCAGCAGGGCGTTACCGCCGTAGCCCGATCCGTAGCTCCAGATCTCTTTGGTGTCCGGGAAGTGGACGATGTACTTGTTCTCGCCGTCGCACGGCCACGCCACTTCGGTTCGTCCGTCCACCAGTGGGTAGCCGACCGAGTGCAAACAGGGCACCCAGTCTCCGTCGCCCAGAACTTCGAGGGCGCCGGCACCCATGCGGGTCATGGTCCGCATCGAGGCTGCCACGTAGGCCGAGTCGGTCAGCTGAACACCGATGTGGGCGATGGGAGATCCGAGTGGGCCCATGGAGAACGGCACCACGTACATGGTGCGGCCTCGCATCGAGCCGGTGAACAACTCGATCATTTCGGTCTTCATCTGGCTCGGCTCACGCCAGTTGTTGTTGGGGCCGGCATCGGATTCGTTGGCCGAGCAGATGAAGGTTCGTTCTTCGACCCGGGCGGTGTCGGCCGGATCGGACAGAGCAAGGTAGCTATTGGGCCGTTTGGCTTCATTCAGCTTGGTGAAGGTTCCGGTTTCGACCAGGTGAGCCGCCAGCCGGTCGTACTCCTCGGCGCTTCCGTCACACCAGTAGATGTCGTTGGGCTGGAAGATCTCCGCCCACTCACTCACCCAGGCCAGAAGGCGGGTGTTGGTCGTTGGCTCAACAATCGTTGTCATTCCCGGAACCTCATTGTTCGGTCGTACGATCACGCCTCAAGGCAACGGTTACCGACGGCTGTCAGCAGCCGTGACCTTGTTGTGTAATCGCCCGGCGACTGGGTTTGGCCCAATTCGCCGGTGACGAGGCTCTCCCCTCCGGGTGATCCTCGTCAGTGGCTAGTTGTCGGATTCGGCATCTGCCCACTCGGCAGTATCCATATCGGCTTCGGAGCCGAGACGTAATCCAGTAGCCCGAGAATTCGTGTCGAGGTCAAAGTTCACCCGTTGACCGGGGCGCAGCATACGAAAGACGGTGCCTTCCAATGCTCCCTCGGCAAGTTCGTACTCGGCCATGTCGGATGTATCGGTCACAATCACTCCGTCACGAGTGGTTGGATCGTACGACTTGACGACACCCTGCACGATGGGTACCTGCTTCCTCTTGACAACAATGCGAGAACCATGGTCCGTTGGCCCTAGCCGGCAACTGGCGGCATCCGGTTTCGGATCCCCGCAGGTTGCCTTCCCCAAGGCTTTTCGGATTGGCGCTCATCAGGTTACTTGGATTGGGCTTCCGAGTGGTTTGTTCAGAAACCGTCTTCTTAGTAAGACCAGAGTCAACGTTGACGGGCAAGCGGAGCAAGTGAAGTATCGCTGGCAACCATGCTGGTCATCTCTACTGTTGATCTAGGTAGGTTGGGTATCTCTACTCTGGATATGTGACGGATTCGTCTCCTGGTGACATGACCTCTGATACTAGGGACGAGGTGCTCCGTCGACATTGGCTTCGAAATCGAGGGCCCACAACTGCTTGCTGGTCTGAACGGCCAGCACGACCAGGGCGGCGATGTTCATGGCCAGAACGACCGGTACGCCCCAGCTGAAGACGGCCGTTCCAACAACGTAAACCAGGGTGTTGAGAGCGATGTAGCCGATTCGGATTTCCGTAGGGCCTATGCCGTAGTAGGCGATCTGAAACTTGTTGGTGGCGGCAAAGGCCAGAAACGAAACCGCCATGGCGGCACACGTGACCAGTAGCAGGACCAAGAAGCACAGTCGCAGCCACCAAACCTCAACCATGAACGAGTAGGCGATGACCAGGCTGCCGGCGAACAACAGATCAAGGAAGTGGTCCATGAAGAAACCCCACTTCACCAATCCCTGCTTGCGGTACTTGCCCAGTGATCCATCCAGCGAGTCGGTCAACCATTGAAGAAACACCAGCACCGACATGGCGTGAAGCCACACCGGTTGATTGTTGGCCAACGCTCCGAACAGCACCATCAGGATCGACCACGCCAGTGTGAGCATGGTTAGGTGATGACTCATGATCGGCTTCGGCACCTTGGGTACGGCCCAGTCGATGAACCGACGCTCAATCGGCCCCAGCAGCGATTGGCCAGTCTTGCGGTCCCCGGCAAAAGTCTGACCACTTCCCCCACTCATCGTCGGGAGTGTAGTGGCCTCTGAGCGTGGTGTCCGTCAACCCACGGAACCAGCGACAACTCCGGCGACAACACAGGTGACAGCACTATGGTGGCGGAAATGAGCCAGCGTGATTCAGGGACCTATCTGATCCGTGAACCATTAGAAGCAGACGCCTCCGACATGGGCTCGGTCCACGTGCGAGCATGGCAGGCGGCGTACCGGGGAATCATGCCCGATGCCTACCTTGACTCGCTGTCGGTGGACGAACGCGCCACCATGTGGCGTGAGTGGTTGGCCAGCCCACCGAGACAGCGCTTTGCCCGATGGGTAGCCGAATCCGCCGGCGGTGATGTGGTTGGCTTCTGCATGGTGGGACCCGAGGGCGGCGACGATGCGGCCGTCGGCGGCCAGCTGTACGTCATCAACGTGGATCCCGATCATTGGGGCAGAGGAGCCGGCCCACAGTTGATCGAAGCCGGATTGGCTTCGCTGGTCGATGCCGGCTTTGGTAGCGCCATCTTGTGGGTTGCGCCGGGAAACGCCCGCGCCCGCCGTTTCTACCAGCGGACCGGTTGGACGACCGACGGCACAGAGCAGACCGAAGAGGTTCTGGGAGTAGTCGTGACCGAGGTGAAGTACCACCGCGAACTGCCGTAAGCGGTCGGCAAGCCACTCAGATGAGGCTGATCCAACGGCTTGACGAGCGACTGAACCTGATCCACCTGACGTCGGGCGGCCGAACCTAGGGTTGTAGGAGTGAGCGGAGCTCCTGACGGCGTTGAACTTAAAAACCTTGCCGACCGGTCGGTGGAAGATCTCCACGGCGTTGGACCCAAGAAGGCCAAGGCCCTGGCCAAAGCCGAGTTGTTCACCGTTCTGGATCTCCTGACCCACTACCCCCGGCGTTACCTGGACAGAACCAAAGAGGCCAGAATCGTCGATTTGACCGAAGGCGAGGAAGCCTCGGTTCTCGTCACGGTCAACAGTTCCTCCAGCCGCCGGGTCCGCGGCGGCAAGGTCATGGTGTTTGTCACCGTCTCCGACGACAGCGGCAGTTTGAAACTTACGTTCTTCAACCAGGCCTGGCGGGAGCGTCAGTTGAGCGCCGGCCGTCAAGCCGTTGTGTTCGGCAAGGTTGAAGTGTTTCGGGGCCAGCGTCAGATGACGAACCCGGTGGTGGACTTGGTGGGCGATCGAACCGGCCGGATCATTCCCGTGTACCCACAGTCAACCAAGACCGGGTTGCACAGCTGGGACATCGGGGAATGGGTGGCTGAGATTCTGCGACGAACGGTTCCACCCTCCGGTCGGGGACTGGTCGATCCGCTGCCCGAGTATCTCCTCGACGAGCATGACTTTGTTGATCGCAACGCCGCCTTCGCCGGTATCCATCAGCCTGAGTCGATGCCCGAAGTGGTGGCCGCTCGCAAGCGCCTGGTTTTCGATGAACTGTTCCGCATGCAACTGGCACTGGTGCTGCGTAAACGGGCGATGGAGCGAAACGCCAACGGGGTGGAACACGTCATCGATGGGCCGTTGCTGTCGCAGTTCAACCAGTCGCTGCCGTTCGAGCTGACCGGTGCCCAGCGCAGAACGGTGGACGAAATTCTACGGGACATGGCCCGGCCGATTCCCATGAACCGTCTCCTTCAGGGCGACGTGGGAGCGGGTAAGACGCTGGTGGCGGTTTCCGCTCTGCTGGCCGCCGTTGACGGCGGACACCAGGGGGCGCTGATGGCGCCGACCGAGGTGCTGGCCGAACAGCACTTTGCCGGGATTCGTGCCCTGTTGGATGGACTGACGGTTGAGGACACATCGTCGTTGCTGTCCGAGCGTCCGCTAAAGGTGGAGTTGCTGAGCAACCGGGTGACGGCCGCTGACCGGAAACGAATCCTCAATCAGTTGATTCTGGGAGAGATCGACATCGCCATCGGTACCCACGCCCTCATTCAGGACAACGTCATGTTCTCGTCACTAGGGGTCGTTGTGGTCGACGAGCAGCACCGATTCGGGGTGGAGCAGCGGGCGGCGCTGCGGGATCGGGGCTTCGGTGACACCACTCCGGACGTGCTGGTTATGACCGCCACGCCGATTCCCCGCACGGCGGCGATGACGGTGTACGGCGACCTTGACGTTTCGGTGCTGGACGAGCTGCCCCCGGGTAGAAGTCCGATCGTCACCCGGTGGGTGGCGGCGCCCGGAGATCTGGCTCAGGCGCCCGAGACGGTGGAAGCGGCCGGTGACCTTGAAGCCATGTGGACCGAGATCCGCCAGCAGATCGCCGAAGGCCGCCAGGCCTATGTGGTCTGTCCGCTCATCGACGAGTCGGAGAAGCTGGAGGTGGCGTCGGCCGAAGCGACCTTCGACCGGTTGATGAATGTTGAGCTCGACGAACTCCGACTCGGCCTACTACACGGGCGACTGGGACCGGCTGAGAAAGACCAGACGATGGAGTTGTTCCGGTCCGGACATCTTGACGTGTTGGTGGCCACCACCGTGATCGAGGTCGGCGTGGATGTACCGAACGCCACAGTGATGATCATTCTCGACGCCGGGCGATTTGGCATCGCCCAGCTTCACCAGTTGCGAGGTCGGGTGGGTCGAGGTCAACACCAGTCGACGTGTTGGCTGGTGGGGGAGGCCACCACCGAGGACGGCGAGGCCAGACTGAAGGCGTTGGTGGACTCAACCGACGGGTTTGAGTTGGCCGAGGTCGATCTCGACCTTCGAGGCGAGGGCACGATTCTGGGTGAACGTCAGAAGGGTCGGAATGACCTGAAGCTGGCCTCGTTGCGTCGCGATCGCAAAGTGGTACTTCAAGCACGACAGGCGGCAATCGACGTTGTCGATGCCGATCCATCGCTTGAGTCTCATCCGGCGATGGCCGACGAGATACGGCTGTTCCTGGCCGACGCCGACACCGAGTTCCTACTCAAGGGCTGAACCGGTCCCTCACCGGTTACGCCGGTGTTACTCGTTAGTCGAAGTGATGAAGATCGGTTCTGTCGTTGTCGCCTTCGATGACGACATCCCATCGATCGAGGCAGTCCTTGCAGCGGTAGGCGATGACGGTGCCGGATTCGACCGGTCCGTCTTCACGATGCCAACCCAGCGGGTAGCAGTTGCCGCCACAGTCGACGCAGATGATCTCGCTGTCAGGCAACAGCAGCGTCTCGTCACCAAAAGCCGAGTCAGTCATTGACAGTTAATCTAGCCTGACTGAAATCCAGCTTGACTGTGATCCTGCTGGTGGGTTTGACGTGTTCGCTGTGGGTTTCGGTTGGTCAGGTCGGCGATGGTTCGGTCAGCCGGTAGAGACTGACTTCGTCGGTCTTGGCCACCAGGCGGTGGTTCTTGTTCAGATGGTCGGCGAATTCCTGGTGATAGTCGAGGATCCAGAACACCGGCCAAGCGATGGCAAGGTGGGTGTATCCCGCTGACACTGCTTCGTTCAGGCGTTGTACCGCCGCCCCACTGGTGGCCGGAAAACTACCGTCGGCTGAGTCCGCCGGTTGTAGCGGGGACGTGGCCCAGCGTTTGAGGTCGACGGTTAAGGTGTCCCCGTCGACCAGTATCAGCTGATCGCCTGGACGAAGAGTGTTGTCGACTACGGCGGCCAGTGATCGCTGCTGTCGGTTCCAAGTTTCCTGTTGGCGTTGGTCGGCCAGCCGTTTGATCAGGCGGTCGATCGTTGGCACTTTCGCCAGTGGTTTGACTGCGGCCGAGGCGATGTCGGCGGCCAGAGCGATGCGCCACCGCCAGGCCCACTGCATCACCGCCGCAACCAGGGGGCCGGCGGCAACCGTTGCAGGGCGGCGCCGGATGGAGCCCAGATGTCTGCCGAGTAGCCGCCAATGAGGTAGATGGCTGGCTCCTCCGAGCATCTGTCCGGCTCCACGGCTGTCCGACGACAGGGCCGGGCCCATGCGATCGTCATGCTCCCGGTGCCCGAAGTGAACGTCGGGTACTTCGACAAACGGGCCGTGCAGGCTGAGTTCGGCTATTAGTGCTCGATCGAACTCGGGCATTGGCCGGAGCAGGCCGCTTCCAGAAAGTGCATCGGCCCGTATCACGGCGAACATGGGCAGGGGTATCGGATCTCTGGGGGGAGCCAAGGCGGCTACAAATCTGACGGTTGCCGACGAATCCGCCAAGTCGGGTCGATCGCCCCAATCCGGTCGCAGTACCGTGCCGTCGGCGGTAATCGATTCGGCTCGGGTGTAAGCCAGGACGGCGTTGGGATTCTGCTCCAGTGCGGCGATGCAGACGGCCAGGTGGTCGGGGTGGTGCAGATCGTCGTCGGCCGCCCACTTGAAGTAGGTTGCCGACGCTGCTCGGAAGGCGGCGTTGAAGTTTTCCGTCGCCCCGACGTTTGTCTGATGTCGGATCACCCGAATTCGGCTATCGGATTCAGCCAGGTGTCGACAGATATCAGCGGTGGAATCGGTCGAGGCGTTATCACAGATGATCAGGTCGAAGTCGCGGTACGTCTGGTCCAGCAGCGCCCGCACCGTTACTTCCAGAAACCGTTCGCCGTTGTGCACCGGCAGACCGATGGCCAGCTTCGGCTTGTCACCCATCGCCGGCGACTTCTGCTGACGGCGGCCGGGGGTCGTTGGTCAACCGGTAGATCACGGCGTCGCTGCTGTTCACCATCAGATGATGATCTGCCAGGTGATGGCGCAGACCGTGGTAGTAGTCGAGCCACCAGAACGACGGCCAGGCCACCACGAAGTGAGTTGCACCGCCGTCGATCGCTGAGGCCAGCTCGCTGATGGCAGCTTCATCGCTGTCGGGTACGCCGGCGTATGATCCGTCAATCTCGGGGAACGGCCGTACTGTTCGCGCCTCATTCAGATCCGGGTCGTAGACCAGGTCGTCGCCGGCCACCACCAAGATGTCGTAGTCCTTGGTGAGAACCAGTGCCCGTTCCCTGGCTCTTGACAGACGTTCGGTGGCCGGGTCCTTCAGGCCCGGAATTTCTTCGGCGGAATATTGGCTACGCAAGCGGCCGATGTCGATGAGGCGCTCCGACAGCCATCCGCGGTATTGCTCGTCGGCCGCTCGAGGTGATGCCAGGAGGCGGGCCGCCGCCTCCATCCGTTCAGCCGTCATCCCAATTGCCGCCTTGGAGCCGGCCGACTGGAGGTGGCCCTGATCGTCGTGCACGCCGATCCCAACCATGGTTTCCGGGATGCGTACAAAGTGGTGGTCAAAGGCCAGCCGGAACTGATAGTTGAAGATGATGTCGTGATTCATATGTGGACCGTCGAGACCGCCTACGGAACGAAAGACGTCGGTGCGGATCACTGCCGCCGAGCTGTCAACGATGATGTTCTCACCGTTGACGACCCGCTCCAGATAGTCCAACCCGGGAAAGCGGCCGGCCGGAAAGGGCGTCCTTCGGGCCCCAATTCGGTTGCCGGAGCCGTCTTGAAGTTCAACGTCGCAGAAGGTCAGCGCGGCGTCGGGGTGGGCATCAAGCGCTTGAATGGCCTTTCGTGCGTAGCCGGACCGCCAGCAGTCGTCGTCGGCAACGATGGCCAGGTACGGGGTGGTCACGGTGTCGACCGCCCGACTCCAGTTGTGGAACAGGTTTCGAGCAGGCCCGCCGGAGAACACCTCGATGGTGGGTTCCTGCAGCGAGGCCAGGTAGGCGGGAGTGCCGTCGGTTGAGCCGCTGTCGAAGACCCGGACAATCACGTCGTCTTCGGCGTCTTGGTCAACCAGCGACTCTAGGCAACGGTCGAGTAGTTCTCGGCGGTTGAGCGTCGGCACAAGAACCGTGAGTTTCGGATGCATCGATGGTGCTCCTAGTGCCGGCTCGACGCCTGGTCGTTCTTGGCCCGCCTTCTGCGACCTGATGATGCCAGAAGGTCTTTGGTTCCTGGTGGAACCAGCCGAACGGTCACCAGGTTTTCCTCCAGCGAGCCCAAGTGCATACGGAGCTGACCGGTTAGGAGAGTGGTGCGGGCCATCGGTCTCCCCAAGCCATCGTAGGAGCCGTTGCGGGACACGTCGTGGGTGGCCCAGCCGAGGTTGGACCACGTCAACTCAAGGTGGCGTCGCGAGATGTCACCGCCTTTGATCCGGACATCATTGTCAATCATGCGGCCGATGGAAACCGGGGAGTCGTCGGTGGTGAAATAGTACGACTGCTGGTCGACTCGCACCTCGATGTCACTCCTGTCGACCACGAAGCGTCTGGTGGCGCTGGCCCACCCCATCGCTGCTGCCGGCAGTGACTCTGATTGTGGTTGTTGTGGGTTTGGTGTGCCGAGGGTGTTGAGGAGGTGGTCGATTGTTTGTGTTGTTGGGGGTTGGGTTGGTGGGTGTGTGGTGTGGGGTTGGGTGATGTTGATGGTTCGGGTGGTGTGGGTGAGGGTGGTTGGTCGGTGGGTGATGAGGATGGTGGTGCGTCCTTTGGCCAGGTTTTGTATGGCGTTCATGACGGCGGTTTCGGTGTTGTTGTCGAGTGCGCTGGTTGGTTCGTCGAGGATGACGATTGGGGCGTTTCGGACGAGGGCTCGGGCGATGGCGACGCGTTGGCGTTCTCCGCCGGAGAGGCTGGTGCCGCGTTCGCCGATGATGGTGTTGAGTTTGTTGGGGAGGTTGTTGGTGAAGGTGGTGACGCCGGCTTGTTCTGCGGCGTGTTGGATTTGTTGGGTGGTTGCGTTGGGGTTGCCGAAGGCGATGTTGTCGGCGATGGAGACGGGGAAGAGGAAGGGTTCTTGGAGGACGACGGCGATGTTGTTGCGGAGGGTGGTGGGGTTGAGGGTGTTGATGTTGTGGTTGTTGATGGTGATGGTGCCGGACCAGGGGTCGTAGAGGCGGGGGATGAGGCCGATGAGGGTGGATTTGCCGGAGCCTGATGGTCCGGTGAGGCCGATGAGTTCGCCGGGTTCGATGGTGAGGTTGAGGTTTTGGAGGATGGGTTGGTTGTTGGTGTAGCCGAAGGTGATGTTGTTGAATTCGATGCGGGCTCCGCCGGTCACGTGTCCGGGCAACTCGTCACCAACCCCACCAACCCCAACCCCACCGAGTTCCGGAACGGCAGCGGACAGGGGTTCCACATCCAGCACATCCAGCACTCGTCTCGCCTGGGCTGACGCTCCGGCATAGGTCGTCGTCAGGTGAAGTAGCGTTTGCAGGGGGGCGTGAAGGGTGTCGACGTAAGCAATGAACACCAGCAGTCGTCCCAGCGTCAGCCGACCGTCCAGCACCATCCAGCCGCCGACCAGCAGGAACGTGGCCGAACTGGCGCCGAAGAGAATGTCGACTACCAGCCCGAACACCCCCTCGGTGAGCGCCAGCCTTTTTCGTACCCCGACCAGACGGTCGGCCAGCTGGTGATAGCGGCGCTCGACAATCGGTTCTGCCCCCAACACCTGGACGCTTGGTAGGGCGGTAAGGGCTTGCTCAACTGCGGCCTGGCGCTCTGCGTCCACCTCGGCGTTCTCGGTCTGGAGTCTCATCAACGGACGGGAACCGATGGGGCCGGCGACAGCGCTGGGAAGGGCCGAGGCGATGGCCACCAACCACAACACCGGTTCCACGATGACCATCACCACGGAGGTGGTCACGACGGTGACCACGGCGGCGGTGGCCGGTGTGATCATGTGAAAGGCCAGGTCGCGGCCACAGGTGGCATCGGTCTTGATTCGATTCATCAGATCGCCGACCGGCCAGTTCACGTGATGGGTCAGCGGGACTTGCTGGATCCGGTCGAAGATGGCTCCGCCGATCCGGTAAACGATCCGGTTGCCGGCGGTGGCCTCGATGGCGGCACGGGCCGTGGCCAGTGCCTGCTGGATAATGAACAGAACAACGACGGCAACGCCCATCCAAGCGACGTAGGTGAGTGGTTGCTCGGCACCCGGCAGCGACAACGTCCAGCCCCAAATGCCCGGGACCGGCTCGCTTCCGAGAACCGAGTCCACAACCAGCGTGACCGGCCACGGGGTGGCTGCCGCCACCAGTGAGGTCGATACCAGTAGAGCCATGACCGCCAAGATCGATTGGCTGTCAGGTCGGACATAGTGCCAAACAGTCCGTACCCAACGACGATCATCGGTCGGCCGCTCGCTCAACGCTCCACCGTCCTGTTGGGTTGTTGTGGGTTTGGTGTGCCGAGGGTGTTGAGGAGGTGGTCGATTGTTTGTGTTGTTGGGGGTTGGGTTGGTGGGTGTGTGGTGTGGGGTTGGGTGATGTTGATGGTTCGGGTGGTGTGGGTGAGGGTGGTTGGTCGGTGGGTGATGAGGATGGTGGTGCGTCCTTTGGCCAGGTTTTGTATGGCGTTCATGACGGCGGTTTCGGTGTTGTTGTCGAGTGCGCTGGTTGGTTCGTCGAGGATGACGATTGGGGCGTTTCGGACGAGGGCTCGGGCGATGGCGACGCGTTGGCGTTCTCCGCCGGAGAGGCTGGTGCCGCGTTCGCCGATGATGGTGTTGAGTTTGTTGGGGAGGTTGTTGGTGAAGGTGGTGACGCCGGCTTGTTCTGCGGCGTGTTGGATTTGTTGGGTGGTTGCGTTGGGGTTGCCGAAGGCGATGTTGTCGGCGATGGAGACGGGGAAGAGGAAGGGTTCTTGGAGGACGACGGCGATGTTGTTGCGGAGGGTGGTGGGGTTGAGGGTGTTGATGTTGTGGTTGTTGATGGTGATGGTGCCGGACCAGGGGTCGTAGAGGCGGGGGATGAGGCCGATGAGGGTGGATTTGCCGGAGCCTGATGGTCCGGTGAGGCCGATGAGTTCGCCGGGTTCGATGGTGAGGTTGAGGTTTTGGAGGATGGGTTGGTTGTTGGTGTAGCCGAAGGTGATGTTGTTGAATTCGATGCGGGCTCCGCCGGTCACGTGTCCGGGCAACTCGTCACCAACCCCACCAACCTCCACCTCACCAACCCCAACTCCACCAACCTGGGACTGGATCGGATGGGACTGGATCGAAGGTAGGGACAGCACTTCACCGATCCGCTGCACACTCGGATCCACCGTCTGGCGCGATCGCCAAAGCCCGAGCAGCGCCATCACCGACTGGCGAATTGAGGTCACGTAGCCGAGGAACACCAGGAGCGATCCGAGCGTCATCGTGCCCTGGAGTACACTCCGACCACCCAGCACCAGAACCAGGCCTGAGCTGGCGGCCAGAACCAGCCCGTTGATGGCACCGAATGCGTTCTGGGTGATTGTTTCCCGGCGGGCCAGACCCACCCCTTCGTCAGCCAGTGCCCGAAACCGCCGACCGGGGTGACTCAGACCGAAGGCCTGGACAACAGCCATGGCGGCCAACGTCTGCTGAATCATCGAGGCGAACCGGCCCTCAAGCTCGCGCCGGGCCTCGGATCGAATTCGAACACGTCGTCCGAGGCTCTCGGCTAAAACCACCAGGACAGGGATGGCCACGAAGGCCACAGCGGTGAGCGAAGGAGACAACGTCCAGGCCAGGGCTGCCATGGAAACCAGGGTCAGAATCTCACGTCCGGGGGCGATCAGCGTGAGATTGGTGAGCGTGTAGATGGCGTAGGAGTCACCGTTGATCTTCGTCATCGACTCACCGACAGCCTCGTCGGATTGGTGGGCCAGGGGAGCCCGCAGTTGTCGGCCCAACATGTCGGTTGAAAGATCTCGGGTGAGCGACTCGCCGGTCGCCGCCCATTGCCAGCTGAGCAGCAATCCGGGGATGGCATTGGCCAGGATCACAAAGAGCACGCCGAGGGCCGCCACCAGTACCAGCGACCGGGGATCGTCAGCCAGACCGACCACGTCCAGGCTCGATCTGAGCCAATCGGGTATTGGTTCTTCGCCCAGCGCGCTGTCGGCCAATAGCTTCATTGGCCACGGTCGTAACGCCGTCAAACCGGCGGCGACGAAGGTCAGCAGAGCCAGCTGCAGGAGTTGAGGCCAGCGCCCAATGATGCGTCGGCCCAGCTCCCGGTACGGGCCGAGCGACCGAACGCCGGTATCTGTCGTCATTGACCGGCGCTGTATTGCCCAGCGGCGGTCATTACGTCGATGATCCGGCCGACGTTGGCCGCAGCTGAGAAGTGGTCCTCGGCCAATTGGCGGGCGGCCTGACTATGGAGGCCGTAGTCGGCTTGAACCTCGTCCAGAGCGGCGGCGGCCCCATCCAACGAATCAAAACGGATAAGACCGGCCCCGCTGTCGAGCACGGCGCTCGGCCCGGTGTCTTCAGTTACGACCGGCCGTCCGCTGGCCAGGTAGCACAATGTTCGGTCGCTGACCCAGGCGTTGGAGAACAGTCGACATGACGGCTTGACACAACTGAACTCGCCGGACGAAGCCTGTATATAGCGTCGGTAGTGCCCCGGGTCCGCAGCCACGACGGAGCTTCGGGCCACCTGCCAGCCGTTGGCCAGCAACGCCGCGACGTCATCTCGGTCGTCGCCGACCGTCTCAGGCGAGACCATCTCCCAGTTTGTTGGGTCCGACCCGAAGGAGTTGTTGACGTCGTCTGACCGGCCGAAGTAGGCGGCGAGTTCAAGCTCGGCCCTGGTCTTGGTGGGTAGATCGAGGTAGGCCAGGAAAGCGGCCCGCTTGTTGTTGTCCAGTACGGTTCCGTCGCCGAGACGTAGCCATTCCCGCCCCCACCAACTGGTGACGGTGGTGAACCGGCCGTTCCCAGGACCGTCAATCACCGGCCAGGAGGGCAGGTGAACACATGGCCTGATTTGGATCCACTCGACACCACATGACGGAAACAGAGCCGTCTCGGTTCCGACGGTTTCGCCGGTCGTGAACCAGAAGTCGTGGGCCGGCGGTGAGATTTCTCCTTTGGCCCACCAGGTCTGCATTAAACCGGGGTCGATATCGATGAGGGCCGATTGTCCGGGCAGGTCGACCACTGACGGAGGGGCGTCATAGTCGAAATTGAGAAGTGCTTCGCATCGACCCAGAGCCGACTCGGCGGTCTTGGTGTCGGTCGTCAGCCAGACGAGATCGCCTTCACCGGTCTCTTGACCGTCGTCGCCTATTTCGTACAGCAACACCTCGTCGTGGGCAAAGCCGAACGATGCCAGGATCTGTCTCGCCCGGTTGAGCTCGGAGGTCTCGGTGCATCGTTCAACCCACAGCACGTTCAGACCAAGGTCACGAAGTCCCAGCGCGTACTGAAGGTACACCCACCAGTGGCCGCCCCCATCAGGAAACGAAGCCGTGCCGGTCGGCGACAACGCAACAGTGGTCACGGTGCGGTGGTCTTCCCAAGGTCGGCGGGCCAACCGGGTCCGGCCAAGAGGGCGCTGGCCTGGTGGTAGTTGATCAACTGGATGTCGTTGGCAGCGAGAAAAGACGGAAGGTCGGGATCGAGGAGAGTTGCCAACTCCAGCTGCCGTTCGAGGTGATAGACCGAGTCAAAGGCCTCGTCGTAGTAGCCGGGGTGACATGACAGTTCGGTGATGCCAGGCTTGACGTCGGCCAGCAACATCGACCGAAGATTGGCCGGGGTCACCTGCTCCGGGTGGGTCTGGTCGTCCCATTGAGCGTAGAAGTCGGGGAAGTAACGAACCGGGCAGTTCTCCCGAAGCGGTATGCCCATCTCGGCCGACACCGTGACAAACACCGGGGTGAGCGGCGGGTGGCGATGCAGATTGTGGTGGGCGTCCAGATGGCTTGGCGGCTGTCCGACGAGATCGGCGAAGCGTTCGAGCTGTGTGCGCAGCTCGAACTCGGCGGCGGAAGGATCGTCTATGTCAATGCGGGGAGGGCCGCCCTCACCGGTCAGATCGGTGTGCAGCCCAACCGACAATTCCGGGTATTCGGTGGCCAACGCCGCTGCCGCTTCGGCGGCTGGCTGGGTGACCATCAAGCTGGCGCTGGTGAGAACACCCGCCCGATGAACGGCGATAATCCCTTCGTTCACGCCGTGGCCTGCGCCGAAGTCGTCGGCATTGACAATCAGGTATCTACTGGTGAGTGTTTCGGGTTGTGGGTCGGCGATCACAGGCCTGCCCGATCCATCAGTGATGTGAGGACCACATCGGTGGCGAAGTAGCTGTGGGCGATGTCCAGGGCGTCAGCGCGAGCCTTCCGAGGGTCGGCGTCGATGGCCTCGACAGCGGCCGAGATGTCGTCAACCGATTCCCAGGCGTACAGCCCTGATCCACTGGGAATCACATCGGAGAAGCCGGTCTGCTGGGTGATGACCGGTCGGCCTGCGGCCAGGTAGGTGGCGCTACGGTCGCTGAACCAGCCGGTTCGGGGCAGCGTGTACTGTTGCCGAGCCACGGTGAACTCCCCGTAACTGTCACCGATGAATCGTTGGTAGTCAGCGCACTCGGCCGAGAGGGCCAAGGCATCACCCAGCTTCCACCCGGCGGCTCTCAGGGCGGGAACGTCGCCGTCGACCCGGCCGGTAACCGCCAGCTCAAACCGTCCGGGGTGTCGAGCCGGAAGGTCGATGACATTGAGGAACTCGGCGTCCTTGGTCCACCGGTACGACACGCCGTCGTAGACCCGGTCCTTGTTGTCATCGTGCCAGCTGGTGATTGAGGTGAAACGGTTGTGAGAAGGTGCAGCAGTGGGTCCGGCCAGGTCCGACCACAGATCCATGGCAACCGGTTGCCTGGTCGGCATCCAACGGTATGGGCCCAAAGGGACCGGGCACGTTGCGGGAGTCATCGTTTCGCCGAAGGTGAAGTGCAGATGATGGGCGTCGAGATGATCGATAGTCTGCTGTCGGCCGTTGGCTACATCGATCTGAGCCGAGATCGGGTCGGTTTCAACCAGTATCCGCTTGCGGCACAAGGCCACGTCGTCCCAAACCGTCTGCGACCCGGTGACGTTCAGCCAGGCATCACATGAGCGGTAGAGATCCAAAACAGCTTGATCGGTCATTCCCCAACAACGCCGCGGCTCGTCCTGGGCGTTGGTCCGCCGGTAGGCCCAGCGGTCACCAAACCCGTACTTGTCAAGAATCGGGCGAACCAGCTCGATGCTGGCCGTCGGATCAGGGGAGAAGTCCCCGGCTTTCGGGTCGAGCGACCACCAACTGGTGTCCTCCACGTAGTACACGTCGTACCCGAGCTGTCTCAGCCCGAGCAGATAGTGCAAAGCTTGATAGACGACGCCCCCGACGGGGTTGAAAAACAGAATGCCGGCAACCACGATCCGGCCTTTCGTTCCACGAGCTGCGGGTCCGTGGCGTGTCGGTGCGGCGTCGTTCACGGGCGGACTCCCTCCTCACAGTGGTGCCGGCGGTCAGAACAGGTAGTGCGCCCCGTGGGCCTCTCCGCCGGTTGCATCCGGTTAGGGTTGGCGTGGTGGCAGACGTCATCGTAACCGGGTACGCCGTGCGATTTCCCCTTGTCGGCATGGTGCTGGCTTTCGCCCACTACGTTGCCGGGCTGGAGCGGCTCGGTCACCGGGTTTTCTATTTGGAGGAGAGCGGCTGGGAGCAGGCCTGCTACGACCCGACCACCGGGGACTACGGCGACGACCCGACCTACGGGATGGGTGTTATGCGCCGGGTGCTTGATCATCTCGGCGCACCGTCCACTCCCATCTGGTATTTCGATCGTAAGACGGTGACTTGGTTCGGTACCGGTCGAAATGAGGTGCTCGGCGCTTTCGACGGCTGCGACCTGTTGTTGAATCTGGGCGGCGTCTGCCAGCTCGACGAGTTCGAACGATGCCGACGGACGGCGCTGGTTGACATGGATCCAGGATTTACCCAGGCCGGTCGCTTCGGTGCGCCCCACCTTCGCTCCTACGACCGGTTGTTCACCTACGGGACGAACATCGGAAATCCGGATTGTCTCATCCCACATCTGGAGGGACTGCAGTGGACGCCGACCGTGCCGCCGGTGATCGTCGACCATTGGTCGCCGTTGACCACCGGGGTGAATCCACTTCTCGATGGTGGGTTCACCACAGTGGCCAATCTCGACGCCTACGGCACCATCGAAGTCGACGGACGCACCTACGGTCAGAAAGCGCCGGAACTTGATCGGCTTGGCGACCTGGCCGGTCGATTTCGTGCCGCAGGCAATAAGTCCACCTACCTTGAACTGGCGCTGGCCGGAGGGGACGCCGCCGCGGCCGAACGGTTGAAGGCCGACGGCTGGGTGATTGTCGATGCCCAGGAGACCTCGCTTCTTCTTGACCGCTACGAGCGGCACATCACGTCCTCGGTAGGAGAGTTCTCCGTAGCCAAACAGGCCTACGTTGGGCTTCGAACCGGCTGGGTCAGCGATCGCAGCGTCTGCTATTTGGCGTCGGGCAGACCGGTCGTGGTGCAGGACACTGGGTTCGACCGTGATCGTTTCCCCGGCCCCGATGGTGGCTTGCTGACGTGGCGGACGGGGGATGACGCCCTTGGCCAACTGCTTGACGTGATGAACGACTATCAACGACACCAAGCGGCGGCGCAGCAGTGGGCATCTGACGTCTTCAGCCATCGGGTTGTTCTGCCCGAACTGCTGAGCGTGGGGTTGGCCGATCACTGAACATCCTCGGGTCGGTCAGTCTCCTGACCGTCAGGCAAGGTTGTCGTGGCCGAGGGCCGAAGCGGTGGAAGCTGCCAGGGCAGATCGAACCTGCCGAAGTCGCCCAAACGAAAACGCTGCGGCCACAGCAACCAGCAGTCCTGCTACCGCTCCCGCAGCAAGAGACCAAATGGCCATGCTGACGACAGCGAGTCCTGCGGCCAGTACAGCCAAAGAGCGAGGCCGGTAGTCAATCCGGGCGTGCGGTGTCCACTCCCAAGCCACCCCGGTGGCGACCCCGGCTGTTGCCAAAGGCCCGAGGGGAACGGTCAAGTCCCAGCGCGACTCTGCTCCAGTGTGGACCACCGGCAACCGGAGCGAACGTAGACGGATCTCAAGGTCGGCCAACCAAGTGAGACGATCCCCACTCCATGAGACCTCCGCCGATCCATCGGACGTCGATGTCGTTTCGTTCGCAGGCGTTCGGGTTGCGACACGTCCCCAGGTTCGAACCACGGGTTGGGCGACATGCAAGGCGGCCACCAACGCCCTTAGCTTCAGCGGCTCGGGTTCGTCCCGGTCAACGTCAACGGAGAAAGCGACGGCGACGGCGAAGACGGACAAGGTGGCGGCAACAACTGCCGGTATGACGGCGAGAGCCGGAACGGCAAGGGCGGCCACTGCCGTGGCCAGTCCGACCATCAACAGTGCCGGTAATAGCGCTGTCGCCCATGACAGCGCTACCGCTGAACGATTCACGCTGATCGGCTGGAAGGGGGCCGAACCCTGGTGTCCGTGATAGACCACCGGACGAAGCAGGCGAGGGAGCAGGCCGACGCCGCCGTAGATAAAGCCCGACCATCTGGCTTGACCCAGACGGTTGAATCGGCCCGGATGAGCGGATGCCAGCAGAGCCTCGGCGCGACCGTAGCCCCGCTGCTGTCTGAGATATCCGGCAACGGTGGACCGACGGTGATGGAGCACCTGTGCCGACGGGGAGAACCCAATCGCCAAACCCCGGTCAAGGAGTTTCCAACAGACGTCGACGTCGTCGCCCGCTGCTGTGTAACGGGGATTAAAGCCACCGATTCCGGACAGAGCCGACGGTCTAAAAGCCATGTTGCAGCCGGCGATGTGCTCCGCCCGGTCATCGCCGGTGAGTACTTCGGTCGGCGACCCGGGCGAGAGGGCGACGGCCCGTTCCACCAAGCCTGCTCCCGGAACCGGCAGGTTGGGGCCACCGACGGCCGACACTTCAGGGTCGTCGAAGGCCAAAGCCAGGTGCCACGGCCATTGACGATCGCACATGGCGTCGGCATCGAGGAAGGCTACGATCTCGCCGGTTGCCCGGTCGGCGCCGGCGTTGCGCGCTCGGCTCAGACCTCCGTGGGGGAGTGGCAGCACGGTGAACGGAAAGCGGCGGCTCAGCTCAAGGGTGGCATCGGTGGATCCGTCATCACAAACGATGACTTCGAGATCCGGATAGTCGGAGCGCTCCAGTGATTCGAGGCATTCGACGATGGTCTGTTCCTCGTTGTAGGCGCAGACCACCACGCTGACCCGAGGCCAATCGGTCCTCAGGTCCTTCAAGCTGGACCTGGCCCATGATGCGGCTGTGGCTGCGGCCGGCTTGGCCTGGCGGTCATCATCAGTTAGACCGAAGCCCCATCCAGGAACCGCTTGGCCGTCAACGCCCCATTCATCGGTCCAGGAGAAGACGGTGGCGCCGGCGCAGCCAACCTCGGCGACGGCCGCCAGCTGGTGGTTCAGCACCTCGGCCTGGCGGGAGACACCGTGGACCCCTGAGGCCAAACCCAGCTCGGTCACGAGCAACGGGCGTTGGCCGGAGACGACCTGCAGATGCTTGAGATAGCGTCGGAATGCTCCCGACTCCTCCAAGAAAACGTTGAAGGTCACCACGTCTTGATTGGCCGGGTTGAGATATTCGGTAGTGGGATAGTTGGTGTAGGTGGCCAGGAGTTCGCTGTCGTAGGCATGAACCTCATCAATGAGGTGCGTCAGTACGTCCTCGACCGCGGTCGCACCATGGACTCGAACCAGGTCGCCCGGTACCTCATTGCCGACGGACACCCCGAGAATGGTTGCCCGGTCACATCCGGACTCATCAATCCGATCGAACAGTGCGGCGACCTGTCGTAGGCCGCGGTCGACGATTCGCTGGTTGGCGGCGCGGCCCGGGGTCGGCTCATAACGCCAGTCCTGGTAGTGCAGGCCAACCAGGACCCGCAGATCAAGTTCGTCAGCTGTCTGAAGTAGATCGACCGGTGGCACGTCGTAGGTTCGGATGGTGTTGAACCCCATGGAAGACATGGCTTCGAGGTCGTGACGGAGGCGGCGAGGCTCCGGATATCGGGCACCGTCATGACGGGGGAGAAACGAACCGTAGGTCGTGCCCCGAACGACAAAACGATCCGGACCGATCTGAAGGTGTTTGCCGATTACGTCAACGCGGTGGCGTGACTCTGTTCCCATGCGCCCGTCCCTTTCCCTCTAGCAACTTGCAAGCCGCCGCTGCCTACAAGTTAGCCACAATCGCCTCGATCGATTTCGACACCCATGTGCCTGCATCTCGACCAAAAAGACGATGTCCTACGGAGAGACTAGATAACGCCGCTGCCTCGGAACAGACCTGTGGGTACCAGTTCTCATACGGCGTAAGGTCGCCCTGATGGTGCTGGGGACTATTACCCACCTTCAGGTGGTATCGGGCTTTGGGCTAGGTGGTCTTATTGACCGGGCACCCGCCCGCTAGGTCAAATTGCGCTAGTGCAGCCATAGCCCATTGAGACCACGAGGGCGGCCACGGTGCGGCGCTCGTCACCGGTCCGATGTTCGTAGCCGAGGGCTTGTCGGGCCCAGTCGTTTACTGTTTCCGACGCAGCCAACTCGCCGTAGGGGCCGGCCTTGTCCTGTACTGCGGTGCGGCGCAGCACGCAGTATTCGGCGGTCATCTCGTCGAAACCGATCGGATCGATAATGTGATGCCAGCCGTCGGTCAGGAGGTCTGCCCACAATCGGGCCGCCTGGATAGCAGCAACAGGCACTGGCTCTACGGGGCGGTCGATCGTCGATCCAGCCGACAGTGGCTCGATGCCACGGCTGTACTGTTGCTCACCGTCGCCCAACCCGGCCAAGCCGGCCGAGGTTGACAACAGAGCGGCACACAGGAAGCCGAGAATGAAACTGCCGTAGGAACTGTTGGCCAAGCGCACGACTAGGGACTCCGATCCGCGTATGAACACCGCTGATCCCGTCGGCTGCTCACCGGCCACTCGTGAGTAGTCGAACACGTTGGTTGGATGCGGCGGTAGCGACAAGGGTAGCCACCGCCGATCCGCCCTCTGATGGGTAGATCGCCGTCCGGCAGCGCAACCGGGCCGGTCGATTCGCACCCACTCGAGGCCTGGAGTACGTTCTGGCCGATATGGATACACCTCCGCCGTCGAGTCCGTCATCGGCTTCGTCATCGGGCTCGCCACCGAGGCAGTCGGCTGGCCAGATTGATACCGCGTCGGTGGACGGCGCGTTGACGACCACCCGGGCGGTTCGACGTCGACTGGATCTCAATCGACCGGTTGATCATCAGATCATCCTCGACTGCATCGACGTGGCCGAACAAGCACCCACCGGTGGAAACCAGGGGAGTCGACGCTGGATTGTCGTCGGCGACGACGAGAAGAAGCAGAAACTTGCCGACCTGTACATGGAGTCGGCCGGGGCGTGGATGGTGGAGACGCGGGATCGTCTGGCCGGAACGGGTCACCACAACGAACGGGTGATGAATTCGGCCGCTCACCTCGCCGAGAACTTGGCTCGGGTTCCCGTGATCGTCATTCCCACCATCATCGGACGGCACGATGGCAGTGGACGGCCGGGACTGTTCGATTCGGTCATCCAGGCCGCCTGGAGTTTCTGCGTGGCCCTTCGGGCCCGAGGCTTGGGTACGGCATGGACCACCGCCATCTTGAACAACGAAGACGACATCGCCGAACTGCTCGACATACCCGACACCGTGACCCAGATCGCCATGTTGCCCGTGGCCTGGACGGTAGGTACAGAGTTCTCGCCCGCTCCCCGCTACCCGGCTCGGGACATCACCTATGTCGACGGCTTCGGGCGCATCTACGATCGGGGGCCCAGTTTCCCGCCGACAATGGCGGACGGACCGGGAACGGTGGTCGAGCATGACGTGCGCGCCCCGCTTGAGAAGGTGTGGGAGGCAATATCCGACATTTCGATGCCGGCCGACTACAGCACCGAATTTCTGGGGGCGAGGCGGGTGGATGACGGCCAATTGGCTGTCGGTTCGTCGTTTATCGGTACCAATACTCATGAGGCCCGGGGCCAATGGGAGGTCGAGTGTTTTGTCAGTCACTACGTTGATCGACGCACCTTCGGATGGGTCACCAGTGATCGCGACAATCCTGGAGCCCGATGGAGATTTGATCTCGAGCCGATAGCAGGCGGGGTCCGGGTTCGTTTCACCATGAATCTCGGACCGGGTCCGTCGGGTATAACCCAGGTCATCAGTTCTCGGCCCGAGCTTGAGCCCCGCATCATCGAGCGACGCCTGGCCGAACACCGGAGCAACATGATCCGGGTGCTGGACGGTCTAGCCGAGCGACTAGCCGACGACGACCAGCCTCAGGCCGGTCCCGAAACGGGCTTTACACAAGCTTGATGTGAGACCTTATAGGCGGTTGATGGTCGCTGTGTTTCCTTAATACGAGACAAGAAATATGCAGCTTCTTCGCTGCACTCCGGGCTAAGCCCGGATCGTACATCTCGGGCTATGCCCGGAAAGGAAACATCAACAATGCTGCCAGCCGCCAATGGGTATCTGACTGGATATCTCACCAGCGCTTACGCTGCAAACGAACAGGTTGCCGATGGCGTTCGACGTGGCGCCGAGCACGGCGGGGGAGGCCCGTTCTTTCTGCTTCCCCTGCTCTTTCTCCTTCTGATCGGATTCCTGTTCTTCCGCATCATGCGTCGAGGCCGTCACAACGCCTTTGCCATGGGTCAGGGAAGGGCTCTAGGAGTCCTGAGCGAACGTTTCGCCAAGGGAGAGATCTCACGAGACGAGTACGAGTACCGTCGAGCGGTTCTCAACAACGACGATGAGGTGCCACCGGCTCCACCGTTCGCTTCGCCACCTCCCACTGAAAGTCCAGCCGACAATCCTGCGGCCGACAATCCGGTGACTGACAATCCTGGATCGACCGAACAGTAAGGCAGGCATCGATCCGGCTGCGGTCTCGCCGCGGCGATCGAGTACATTCAGGCGGTCGCCCCGAGTGTGGGGCGGCCGCCTTGGGAGGTTGTGACCATGGCCCAACGCATTCTGGTTGTTGACGACGAAGAACCCATCCGTGACCTGGTGGCGTCGTACCTTCGTGACGATGGTTTTTTGGTTGAACAGGTCGAAGATGGACAACGGGCTGTCGAGCGCATCCAGCGATCGGGCGATATTGATCTGATTCTGCTCGACATCCGCATGCCGGGAATGGACGGCATTGAGGCACTCCGGGAAATTCGGCGCCTCTCCGACACCTATGTGATCATGCTGACCGCCGCCGCTGAGGAGACCGATCGGCTCATCGGACTTTCCGTCGGCGCCGATCACTACGTGACCAAACCGTTCTCCCCCAGAGAGGTGGTTGCCCGGGTGAAAGCGGTTCTACGTCGCTCTCGGGACGGAACCACCGGCGACCGGGGTACTCCGGCCCTTCTATACAACGGCATCGCCATCGACGTGGACGAATACACGGTGTCGGTCGACGGCACCGAAGTTGAGCTGACCGCCCTTCAATTCAAACTGCTGAGAACGCTGGCCGAGAGCCCCGGCCGGGTCTTTGCCCGCCACCAACTCATCGAACGGGTGTGGGGCCGGGATTTCTTCGGCGAAGACCGCATTGTCGACGTACACATCGGCAATCTGAGAAAAGCGCTCGGCGACGATGCCGGAGCCCCGAGGTTTATTGCCACCGTCCGCGGAGTGGGGTATCGCTTCGTCGGCACGGCCTCGGGCGGCAGCGATGTCGGCACCGGCGAGGAGACATGACCGAACGACGCTTGCCATCGTTGCAGCGCCAGCTCTTTCGCTCCCACCTTCTGGTCATGGTGGTCACAGTCGGCATCCTGGTTGCCGTTGGTCTAGTTGTGGTCGCTCTCGCCGTCGCCCTGGGTCTCGATGTCCAACGAGGTCCGGGCCGGGGTGAACACCTCGACGACGGGCCGCCGATTCCGGTTGCGTTCGTGATCCCGCTGGCCGCAGCGGTTGCCGGAGCTTCGCTGGTTTCCTGGCGGGTGGCCAGACGCCTGGCGTCACCAATCGAGGCCACCCGTCAGGCCACCCATCAGCTGGCCTCAGGACGTTACGACGTGAGAGTCGAAGAGGGCGATGTGGTCGAGTTGGCCGAGTTGGCGAACGACGTCAATCGACTGGCTGAGGTTCTCGAGTCAACCGAGCAACGACGGTTGCAGTTGATCGGCGACGTGGCCCATGAATTGCGAAACCCGCTCACCACCATCGAGGCTTCGATGGAAGCCCTGATGGACGGAGTAGTGGCCCCGGACGACGAGACGTTTGCCCGGGTAGCCAGAGAGGCGGCCCGTCTGCGACGCCTGGCCGGCGACCTGTCCGAGCTGTCGGCTGTGGCCGAACCAGTGGTCAGGCCCGACCCGTCCCTCGACCTTGGGCCGTTGCTTGAGTCCGTCGCTCAGCAGCTGGCACCCCAAGCGGCGGCCAAGGACCTCGACTTGCAGCTTGACCTCGGCCAATCGCCCCTACTCGTGGCCGGTGACCGAGACCGCCTGGTCCAGGTGTTCACCAACATCATCGGCAATGCCATTCAGTACACCGATGGCGGATCCGTGGCCGTCCGTAGCCGGCTGGAGACTGTGGGCGGTGAGCGCCTGGTGATCACCGAGGTGGTCGACACCGGGCGAGGGCTGGCGGCGGAGGATGAGCGCCGAATCTTCGAGCGTTTCTACCGGGTGGTCAACGACTCGAAGGGAACCGGCGTCGGTCTGGCCATCGCCAAGCGACTGGTCGAAGCCCACAACGGCTCCATCGTGGCCTCCTCCGATGGTCTCGGCACCGGCTCGACGGTAACCGTCAGCCTTCCGAGGACCTAGCGGTCTTCGGTTTCGGCGCCGGTGTCCGGCTCGCTGAGCGCAGAGGCTATGGCCCAGACGCCCAGGCCCAGGTGGTGCCAGTCTTTGAGTTCCCCGTCCACGCCGGACGGCAGATTCTCAAGGTGTGTCCCCTCGACCTCGACCTGATTGCGGATGTCCATGCCGTCGTTGTAGGTGATGATGATCCGGGTGAAGATCTCAACAGCGGCCAGTCGCAGTTCCGGCGTGTCGGTCGGTCCGAAGATCGACTCCTTCGGTCGGAGCTTCAGCAGGTCGAGCACCCCTCCGTACAACTCCACGTATGACGCAATGGTGTCGTTGTGGGCGGCCCGGGCGGCGCGCTTGAGTTGCTCGGTGGCTTCGTCGTCGGTGGTCGAGGCGGCCAGAGCGGCCAGGATGGCCACACGGACCTGTGCCGGCCGGTAGGCGGCGGTTGCCTCCAACGAAGTGAACGACGCCCGTCGGGTTATCTCCCGCAGGCCCATCGCACGTCCCTCGGGCGTCTCCAGGTCCAGTTCGTCCAGAAGGGCCAGAACCTCGGCGGCAATCTGGTCCTGCTGCGGTGTGGTGGACGACGAGAACCATTCGTACAGGGCGGCCGATTGAACATCGACTCGATAGTCGTCCGGGGTGGCCCACAGCCGATCGTAGACCGAGCCAGGGGAGACCTTTTTGTCGTCGTCGCGGGACAGGTTGAGCTCGTTGATGGCGGCGGCCAATGTCAGCTGATCGCCTGATAGTCGAGGGCCGTCCCGCTCCAGGATGCGGAGCCCGGCCTGGATCAGATCCATCGCCAACTCACGGCGACCTTTGCGGCGCTTGCCGAAGAACGGGCGCGTCGACGGCAACCAGGGTGGATGATCTTCGTCGGGGTTGTCGCTTGTCGGAGGCGAGATGGGGGACATGCTATCGGTGGCGTCTTTGCCGTGAGTAGTTTCACCCAGCTGCTAAATGAACTTGCAAAACGCGTTACGCAAGTTTAGGATCGTCAGTGAGTGAGATCCAGTCGGAGCCGTTGGTTCCGATAGGAAAAACCACCAGACGCCGATGCGCGCTGTCCGAGTTGGAGGGAAACCCGGACAGAGCCGTCGGCGTTTGGCTTTTTGTCTGCGATCAGCCGGGTCAGCCGTTCGGATCGGCAAGCGCTGATCGCACCATGCGACAAGCCATCTCAAAGTGGCTGGGATTGTCAGCTGAGAACGCCGTCAAGGTGAAGCCGATGGAAAGACTCCAGCCACGCGATCGCTGCCACATATCGGCGTCGATTGGTCGGGCCTCGCTGGTGGCCGCGGCGCGAAATCGTTGGTGGTGATCTGAGCCGAAGCCGTACCAGCCGATGGCCAGATCACATGCCGGATCTCCGCCACAGATGTCGCCGAAATCAATGACGGCGCTCAGTCGTCTGTTCGTCTGGATGAGATTGAACAGGTGGAGGTCACCGTGAATCCACATCGGTGGTCCCTCCCACACCGCTGCCGCCAAGCACTGTTCCCATACCGATTGGGCGTGCTGTTTGTCGACCCCGATCGTGGCGGAAAATCGCTCGATCCGATCTTCGGTCATTCCCCGCCTCTCCGCCAAAGGCCCACCTCGGTGGGGATTGACCGGGCGTTCGGGGGGCGCCGGTTGGTGCAGGCACGACAGGAACTGTCCCAACTGCTGAGCGGCTGATCCGGCATCAGCCCACTCTCCGTTCCCGACGGCTGCGCCGTCCAGCCAGGGTTGGACGCTCCACGTCCACGGGAAGTAGTCGGTTGGCTGCCCCACCCGTTCGGGTACCGGGATTGGAAGAGGCAGTCGTGGAGCCAGGACCGGTAGCCATGCCTGCTCGTGGGCCACCAGACCGGCCGCTATTTCCCGGCGGGGTAGCCGCACCACGTGTCGAGGGCCAAGGCGGAACAAGACGTTGTCCCAGCCATGGGCCAGCGGTTCGAGCCGCAGGTCGGCCAGGTCGCGGTGCTGGTCGAGCAGCAGGCGGCGTACAAGATCGGGGGTGATGTCGACCTCGGCTGCCGGCATGACCCCCTGTTGCACCGACTCGGTGCCGTCGTGTTCGCTGGTCATTTCTTCTCCGGCAGTTGTCCGGACACCGACGGTAGCGCCCGGCAGCTTTTGGTGTGTGGCCTTGAACAAGTTGGGTTCACCTCGAAAGGGTCAGTTCATCTCGGCAACCGGCTAGAACGGAAGATATGACTGGTCTTCAGCTGTCGGAGCGGCCCGCCGGGCTACTTCTCACCCCCGGCGCCAGCGCCGATGCCGATGATCAAACGTTGGTGGCCATTGACCAGCAGATTCCTGAACTGCCGGTCCGGCGGCTCACGCTGGCCACCACCAGTGTCAATAACGCAGTGAAGAAGATTCACGCCGCGGTGGACGAGATGTCGTCGGAGCTGGGCGTGTCGCCTGACCGCCTGGTCTACGGAGGTAGAAGTTTCGGGGGTCGCTCCTGTTCGGTCGCCGTTTCCGAAGGGTTGGCCGCTGCCGGTCTGGTCTTGTTGAGCTACCCATTGCATCCGCCGGGCAAACCGGAAAAGCTGCGAACCGACCATTTCGCCGGCATCGAAGTTCCAACGTTGCTGGTCTCGGGGGAGCGTGACCCGTTTGGTTCTCCGGCTGAGTTTGAGCAGCACCTGTCGTCCATCGCCGGTCCTACTGATATGCGGTGGGTTCCCGGCAATCACTCGCCCAAAGCGCAAATCCCGGCGATCGTGGGAATGATCAGACAGTTCCTTGGTCTTTCCGAGCAGCCTCAGGCGGGTTGATGAGAGTCATCTCCGGCTCGGCGCGAGGCCGAAAACTCAATGCTCCGTCGGGTGGCGGCACTCGGCCTATCACTGATCGGGCCAAAGAGGGCATCTTCAACATGCTTAACTCGTTGGGCGGGGTTGAGGACGCAACGGTTCTCGATCTGTTTGCCGGCAGCGGTTCCTTTGGGATCGAGTGTCTCAGCCGGGGTGCCGACTTCGTGACCTTTGTCGAACGCGACCGACGGGCGGCAGCGGTGTTGGCCGACAACGTCAGTCGGCTGGGTTTTGATAGCCGGTCGGACATCGTGGTGGCCCCGGTTGAGCGAGCCGTCACCTCGGCAACACCGGTCGATCTGGCCTTTTGCGATCCGCCGTACGCCGATGATCCGTGGATCGTACTGCTGGAGTTGATTCCGGCAAGGTTGCTGGTGGGGCACGCAGAGACCGAGATCTCACTTGGCGATGGATGGGTTGAGCTTCGTCGCCGGTCCTACGGGCGGTCACAGGTTGTCATCGCCGAGCGGGAGTCTGCCGACTGACGGTCCGGGTTTCGTACCGGTCAAAAGTCGCCGACGGCTGTCGGAGCGGGCAAGTACTCTGGCCGTCGAATGAGTTCGCCAACCCCGACCGCCACATCGCATCAAACATCTGAGGCGACCCCGGCGTCGACGGCGGGACGCAGAACAGCGCCGGAGCCACCGGACAGGGCCTTTGCCGCGCTGGCGTCGATGGTCAGGCACAATTGGCGGCGGATGACGGTCAGTACGGCGTTGCGGGCTGTGGCCTCGGCCCTCCCGGCGCTGCAACCGTATTTTCTTGCCCAGTTCGCCACCTCTACCGACGATCCCGACCGGGCCGGGTTCTACCTGCTCCTGCTTTTCGCCACCGGAATCGGGCACTGGTTGCTTTGGAGCGCCTGCGACTACTACGTGGCCTACCGACTGAACCGGTTGAGCTACGAGTTCAAGAGAATCGCCTTCGACGCAGTGTGGGACGAGGAGTATCAGCACTTCGTTGACCGGCCATCAGGCAAGGTCGCCAGTTATGTCAACGATCTTCGAAACGACGTTTACCAGTTATGGGACGCCGCCCACTACGGGTTCCTCCCGGTGGTGGCGTCGGTTCCGATTTGGGCCGTCTTGATGTGGAGAACCGCTTCGACCAACGCCTTGATCTATGGCGGATTCCTGGTGCTGTCCGGTGTGGCCCTGGTCGCTCTGGCCCGCCCACTGAATCGTCGCCAACGGGTCCTGACCGATAGCACGGCCACCAATTCCGGCCGAGTGTTCGATTCCTATTCGAACTTCGTCAACGTCTTCTCTTTTCAGGCTCAGCGCCGCGAGATCTCCCGAAACAATGCGCAGATCGACGGGTTGATTGTCGATGACGTTCGGTTCGGGTTTTCGCTCGTCTCGTACTGGGCGGTGGCGTCGCTGCTGATTCGAGGTGTTTTGTGGGCGCTGGTCATGAGCTACAGCTGGTACTCGTTCAGCCAGGGCCGGATCTCCTTCACCGCCATGGTTGTCTCGGTGACGGTGCTGATCGACTTCATGGGTCAGTACTGGAACGTCGTCCACTTCTTCGGGATCTGGGTCGACAAGTCAGCGGCCTACCAGGAGGCGTACAACTACCTGTTCCCGGGTCGCAACATCGTTGACGAGCACTACCGGACACCAACGGTTTCCTCACCGCAGGGCGATTCCGGGCAGCCGGAAGCCCGGATGATGAGCAGGTTGGAGGTTCGCAATCTGTGTTTCGCCTACCCCGACGATCCCGATCGTCTCGTCCTGGACGACATAAGTTTCTCCGTTGACCGGGGCGAGAAACTTGGTGTGGTGGGGCGAAGCGGTGAGGGCAAGTCGACACTGATCAAGCTGCTGTTGGGTTTCTACGCTCCGACGAGTGGGCAGATCCTCATCGATGAGCGACCGGTATCAGCTGATGTGCTCCGACGAGTGCAGTCCTATGTGCCCCAGGACACCTCGCTGTTTCAGGAAACCATCGAGTACAACATCGGCTATGCCGTCGATCCGACCGGCGGTGTCCCAGGGGATGTGGAAGTCCTCCAGACCGAGCCCGAACGGATACGCGACGCCGCCCGCCGGGCCAATATCGACGAGTTCGTTCAGTCGCTTCCCAACGGGTACGACACGTTGGTGGGGGAACGAGGCATCAAGCTGAGCCTGGGACAGCGGCAGCGAATCGCCATTGCCCGGGCGTTCTTGAAGGAGTCCGACATCATCATCTTGGACGAGGCAACGTCCTCGCTGGACTCAGAGACCGAGGTGCGTATTCAGCAAGCCCTGGAAGAGCTGTGGCAGGACAGAGCGGCCATCATCATCGCTCACCGTTTGGCCACTTTGAACGACGTCGACACGATCATCGTTATAGACAACGGACGAATCGTCGAGCGGGGAAGCAAGGAAGAGCTGCTGGGCGACCCCGGCCTGTTTGCCGAGCTTTGGGGTCTCCAGCAGGCCGGCTTGGCCTAAGGGCGAGCGCCACCGGCTTGTGGCGGTGCATGGAGCGAAGTGCGTGCAGCGAGCAGGCCGCCTACCGTTGTGCTGTGACTGAATCAGGGACTGAAGTAGGGACACGACTGGCCGGAAAGACAGTCCTCATCACCGGAGGCGCTCGGGGACAGGGAGCGGCCGAAGGTCGCCGCTTTGCCGCTGAGGGAGCCACGGTGTACCTCACCGATGTCTTGGCCGAGGGGTCGGCGGTCGCCGCTGAGATTGGTGGGACGTTTATGGAACATGACGTCACTCAGGCCGATCAGTGGGAGGCAGTGGCCAAGTCAGTAATGGCCGACCAGGGCCGCATCGACGTATTAATCAACAATGCCGGCATCTTTCGACTCGGTGGCGTGTTGGCCCAAGATCATCAGTTGTGGGAGAACACCATTGCCATCAATCAGACCGGGGTCTACCTCGGTATGAGCACGGTGGCGCCGTTCATGGTGGAAAACCGGTCGGGTTCGATCATCAACATCTCATCCATCGCCGGTTTACGAGGCGTGGCTGTGGCCCACGCCTACGCCGCCAGCAAATGGGCGGTTCGGGGCATGACCAGAAGCGCGGCTCAGGAATTGGCCCCTCACGGTATTCGAGTGAACTCGATACACCCGGGGATCATTGACACTCCGATGTTGCAGACCTTCGATGACGCCGGACTTCGGGCCTCGGTGACCGAGCGGATCCCGTTGGGTTATGAAGCCACCGCCGACCAGGTGGCTGATCTGGCTCTGTTTCTGGCCTCGGACGAGAGCGCCTACTGCACGGGTAGTGAATTCGTTGTCGACGGCGGTATGACTGCCTGACCACCGGCCACATCTGCTTACATGCGCAGCGTCGTGTTACATCCAGGGTCGATAGGATGTAGGCGAATCACCGTGCACCGCCGCCTCGCCATTGACCAACCGGTTGGTGTCGAGCGAGCCCGGTAATGGAGGAGTAATGACCATCGCAGGGGGCTACGAGCTCGACCATCTGACTGCGCTTGAAGCCGAATCGATACACATCATTCGAGAAGTTGCGGCCGAATTTGAGAATCCGGTGTTGCTGTTCTCGGGCGGTAAAGACTCCCTGCTCATGCTGCACTTGGCCCAAAAGGCCTTCCGGCCGGCCAAGTTGCCGTTCCCGGTGATGCACGTCGACACCGGCCACAACTTTCCCGAAGTCATCGGGTTCCGTGATCGGATCGTGGCCGAGTACGGCTGCCGGTTGGTGGTGGCGTCGGTGCAGGAGTCAATCGATAACGGTCGGGTAACCGAAGTCGGTGGGCCCAAGGCACCACGTAATCTGTTGCAGACCACCACATTGCTCGACGCAATTGAAGACAACGGCTTTGATGCCATCTTCGGTGGTGGTCGTCGAGATGAGGAAAAGGCCAGAGCCAAGGAGCGGGTCTACTCGTTCCGTGACGACTTCGGCCAGTGGGACCCCAAGAATCAGCGCCCAGAGTTGTGGAACCTTTACAACGGTCGGATTCGCAAGGGCGAGCAGATCAGAGTGTTTCCCATCTCCAACTGGACCGAGCTTGATGTGTGGCAGTACATCGCCGCCGAACAGGTCGAGTTGCCACCCATCTACTTCGCCCACAAGCGTCCGGTGATCCGCCGCGACAACATGCTGTATGCCGTTAGTGAGCTGATCGAGCCTGGTGAAGGCGAAGAGGTGTTCGAAAGCACGGTGAGGTTTCGGACCTTGGGTGATGCCAACAGCACCGGGTGTGTTGAGAGCGCAGCCGACAACTTGGAGAAGATCGTGGCCGAGATCGCCGCCACCCGAATGACCGAACGAGGGGCCACCCGAGGCGACGACCGGGTCTCCGAGGCGGCCATGGAGGATCGAAAGAAGGAGGGCTATTTCTAAATGGAGCTTCTACGTTTCGCCACCGCCGGTTCGGTTGACGACGGCAAGTCCACCCTTATCGGGCGCCTGTTGTACGACTCCAAGTCCATCTTCGAGGACCAGCTGGAAGCGGTTGAGTCCACCTCGGAAAAGATGGGCACCGAGTACACCAACCTGGCTCTACTGACCGACGGCCTTCGGGCCGAGCGGGAACAGGGCATCACCATTGACGTGGCCTATCGCTACTTCGCCACGCCCAAGCGCAAGTTCATCATCGCCGACACGCCCGGTCATATTCAGTACACCCGCAACATGGTTACCGGGGCTTCCACCGCCAACGTGGCCTTGATTCTCCTCGACGCCCGCAAGGGCATCGTGGAGCAATCACGCCGTCATGCCTTTCTGTCGACACTGCTGGGGATCCCACATCTGATTGTTTGTGTCAACAAGATGGATCTTGTCGACTGGGACGCCGAGGTGTTTGAGCAGATCAAGTCCGAGTTCCGTGACTTCGCCATGAAACTGGACGCCATCGACATCGCCTTTATCCCCGTCTCAGCGTTGCACGGTGACAACGTGGTTGAGCGGTCTTCCAACATGGACTGGTACCGCGGTTCGACATTGTTGCACATGCTGGAAGAGGTGCATATCGCCTCTGACCGCAACCTTCGCGACGCCCGATTCCCGGTTCAGTATGTCATCAGGCCCCAGTCGGACGAGTTCCACGACTACCGGGGGTACGCCGGAACGGTGGCCGGTGGCGTCATGCGAGTTGGTGACTCCGTGCTGCTGCTGCCGTCGGGCTTTGAGACGACGATCACCCACATTGACGGCGCCGACGGCCCAATCAGTGAGGCGTTCGCCCCCATGTCGGTGACGGTTCGTTTGGCCGACGACTTGGATCTGTCGCGGGGCGACATGATCTGCCGAACCAATAACCAGCCGGCCGTCGGGCAGGACATTGACGCCATGGTGTGCTGGATGACCGAACAGTCTGCGCTTCAGCCCCGACGAAAGCTGGCCATCAAACACACCACCCGGGCGGCCCGAGCCATGGTGTCCGATGTCAAGTACCGGCTTGACATCAACTCGCTCAGCCGGGATGAGGACGCAACCCAACTTGGCTTGAATGAGATTGGCAGGGTGTCGCTGCGAACAACCCAGCCGCTGTTCTACGACGAGTACCGTCAGAACCGCAGCACCGGAAGCTTCATCCTCATCGACGAGGACTCCAACAATACGGTCGGTGCCGGAATCATTCTCGGCCCCAGCGCCTAGTCGACGCCCGGTCAGCCGGTCTCGCCGGCTCGACCCCGGTGGAGCCGACTTGACCCCGCTGGAGCAGGGTATATACGCAGGGTGAACGTTTGATTCCACGGCAGCGACTACCTTTGCTGGTATGACCGTTGCCATGTATCCAGGCTCTTTTGATCCGGTGCACAACGGGCATTTGGCGATTATCGGAGTCGCTGCATCGCTTTTCGATCAACTGATTGTCGCCGTCGGTCACAATCCGGCCAAGGAGTCAGGCATGTTCACCGGGCCTGAACGGCTGGAGATGATCGAAGCGGCGGTGGAGGCCGAGAAGCTCAGCGGAGTGCGTGTGGTGTTGTTCACCGGCCTGGTGACCGATGCGGCCAAAGCCGAAGGAGCCAACTGCCTGGTGAAGGGTTTACGCAACGGCTCGGATCTCGACACCGAACTCCTGCAGGCCAACATGAACCTGCAATCCGCCGGAGGGGGTCTTCACACCGTATTGCTACCCGGCATAGGTCCTGATGCGTTAATCTCGTCAAGGTACGTGCGGGAGATAGCGTCTCGGGGCGGGGATGTACAGCCCGTAGTACCCGAGGTCGTCTTTGACCATCTCTCACGAAAGTTCCGCGATTAGCCGTGATTGTGTATGAGTGAACCGCGCCAGCGCAGACGCCCTCGAGTTGACGACTTCGACGACTTCTTCGACGAGGATCGTTACGACGACTTTGATGAGATCGATCTGAGGGACGGTAACCGGTCCGACAACGGCGACTGGAGCGATGACGGGTCGGCCGACGGCCTGCCAAATCCCTACGCCGTTCCCGAAGTCGAAGATCTGATCGAGCAGGCCATCGAAATTCTGGCCGAATCCCGTCCGTTGCCGATGTCCAACACCGTCAAAGTCAATCGGGACGAACTCGTCCACATTCTTGAGCAGGCTCAGGCCCGCCTTCCGGAAGAACTTCGAGCTGCCCGGTGGCTGCTCAAGGAGCGGGACGACTTTGTGGCCAAGGCTCGCCAGGAACACAAAGATCTGATCGATGAAGGCCGGGCTCAAGTCGGGCGCATGGTCGAGCGCCAGCAGGTGGTAAAGGCGGCTGAACAGCGTGCTCGCCAAATCGTGGATGAGGCCAAGGAAGAAGCCAACACCCTAAAACGCCAGGTCGAAGATTACTGCGATCAACGCCTGGCCAGCTTCGAACAGATCCTGGAACGGACGGTTGGAACCGTTCGCAAAGGCCGTGAGCGGCTGATGGGTACGGCTTTGGTGACCACCGAAGAGATCATGGCCGCTTCCAATGGAGGTCGTGCCCGTGATCGATCGGGTGACGACGATCAACTCGACGAAGAAGACGAGTATCGTGAACGGGTGGCGCGTCGCAGCTGACTTCCGGTGGCCACGCCGACTCATGCTGTTGGCAGGTCTCCAGGCGGCGGCTGCTGTACGTTTCTCGACCAACGCGTCGTTGAGGCGTACTCGTGCCGGGCTTTACCACCGACTCGCTGACGCTCGCCGCCCGAACCGCTTCGAGAGATCATGACCGAACCTGTTGCAGACCTCAGTTCATCGCCCTCTTCCTCATCCCCAGGGGTTGACGGGGAGCCAATAGTCGAGCCGGTGGACTCGCCGCCGAAGTTGATGGTCAGCGTTACCGAACTTCGCAAGCGCCTCGGTCAGCGCCAGGTGGAGGACATCGAGGTTCGTCTTGGTCGGCGTCAGGTTGTGGCCAGTCGAACCACAGATGAGCCTGTTGTCGGACAGTTGACCATCGAGTCCATTGAACGGGGAGTGACCGTTCGGGGTCAGATTAGCTTCAGCTGGTCGGGCGAGTGCCGCCGATGCCTTGACGACACCGGATCGTCTCTTGAGGTTGACATCGACGAGATCTTTCAGGTCAATGCCCCGGAAGACTCTGAGATCGTCGACTTCGACGGGGACCAAATCGATCTTCTTCCGGTGGTGCGTGACGCCGTAGTGTTCTCGCTGCCGCTGGCTCCGCTTTGTCGACCGGATTGTCCCGGTCCTGACCCTGACCGGTATCCGGCGATGTCAGTCGAGCAGTCAGAGGAGGCGAGACGGGCCGAGCGCAAGGAAGAGCTTGAACGAGATGGTGACCCTCGGTGGTCGGCCCTTGATCAACTGGACTTCGACTCATGATCCAACTGGACTTCGACTCATGATCCAACTGGACTTCGACTCATGATCCAACTGGACTTCGACTCATGATGAGGCCCTGGCCTCGCGCCTACCGGTACCGGGATCGGCCGATGGTCCGCTGGCTGAGTCCGCGCGAAGTGGTGCGAGGCGGATACGGCGAATTTTTTGGCCGGTTGTTCGGAGCGTTCGCCGACAATCGTGAGACGCAGGCCTCGCTTCGTCGACCGGTTGTTCACCACGCCTGCAAGCCAACCACCGAAGCATCGCTGGCCCCGCCGCTGGCCGGGCAGCAGGTGATGCTGTGCAACGATCAGCTGCCCTGGCATACCGGCGCTGGTTCGGGCGAGCCCACTGAAGTCTGGATGGACTACTTCGCCGACATCGGCGATGGGTTCAGCGCCACCTACACCGTGGCCGAGCAGATGGCTGAGCCGGTCACCTCCGTTGAGTCGGAGGGTCGGCAGCTTCGGCTTCCCAAAGCCGACCTGCTGGTAATGGGCGGTGACGGTGTCTACCCGGCGGCCAGTCAGGAGAACTATCGCGACCGCACAGTGGGTCCGTATCGGACTGCCTTTCCCGGCCACAACCTCCTCAGCGAGGGTCAGGGCGGTCCGGACATCGACCTGACAGCGGTCGAAGGCGGCGGCACGACACTCGGTCGTACCGAACACGATCCAGTTCCGTGGTTCTCCATACCGGGCAACCACGATTGGTATGACGGGCTGTCGGCCTTCCTGGAACGATTCACCGTGTACAACTGCGGTGATGGAGTGTCGCCTAAACGCGCCTGGTCGATCCACCAAACCCGAAGCTACTTTGCTACCCAGCTGAGCGACCGGTGGTGGCTTTGGGGGGTCGACGTTGCCTTGTCGGCCGATATCGACACCCCCCAGATGATGTACTTCCGTCAGGTCGCGTCCATCATGCCCGCCGACTCCCGAATTATTCTCTGTACCGCCAAACCGTCGTGGCTGAAGCGGCCCAAGCCGTCGTCATGGAGCCGATTTGTCAGCCGACTGACGAACACGTCGAGCGATGCGACGCCGCCGGATGACGGCTGGGAGCAGTTGACCTACTTCATCGACTCGACGCTGGGGCCCAGCGGAAGCCGCTCGATCCGGCTTGTATTGTCCGGTGACAAACACTTCCTTTCGCTTCATGAGCCTGAGGATCCGACTTACCCCACGGTTGCGGTATCGGGCGGCGGGGGAGGGTACCTCTCTTCCACCCGGGAATCTCCGGCGGAACTCGAACTTGGTTGGTACTTTGGGCAGGACCCGGAGGTTGTTGGTGACGGCGGCACGGTGGAGTATCGCAACACATTGGTGTGGCCCTCGAAGCTCCGGGCTCTCCTTCAGGGCTTGACCGGGCTTTGGTTGATTCCGTGGCGTAATCCTGAGATGGCCGGCGTGCTCGGGGTCATGTCCCTCCTGTTCGCCCTTGCCGCTCGGGCCGGACTCTCGTCCGACAAGTTCGTATCCGATGACGGCAAGGCTCGGCTGGAGCCGTTTGCCGACGATGCTCTTTGGATCGACCAGCTGGATGTCTTCTGGGGCGCCACGCAGAACCTCGGGGGTTGGGCCTTGGCGGTACTGGCTACTGCGGCGTTCTTCGGCATGGCCAAGGCCCACCGACGGTCCACGCCGGTGGCTGTGGTCGCTACCGCCGGCCACTTGCTTTTGCACGCCTATGCCTCCACTCTGACCGCAGCGGTGGCGGCACGATGGGCCATTGCCGGACAGGTGGTGAATCCTCCTGCGGCCCAGTGGGA
>JAHDFR010000141.1 GCA_020628065.1 Acidimicrobiales bacterium | reverse complement strand
CAGGTACCAGATGGCCGACAGTTGATCCTTGTTGGCCTTCTCATTCGGGAGCGCCGACAGTGCGGTCGGGGCGAGGGCTACGCCAACCGTGGGTACCCAACCGTTGGTGGTCTTGGCCTCGTCGTTGACGGCTCGCACCGGGTCACCGGCAGCAGGAGTCGGCAATTCATCAAGCTCCCTGCCGATCCCGATTCGGTAGGAGTCGATGGAGGTTATGAGCGACGCCACCGCTACCACTTCGAGGTAGGCCAGTACGTCACGGCCATCGGCCTCCCACGCTTCGATGTGGTGGGGTCGAGTGGCAATGGCGTCAGTGGCAACCCTGGCTGCACTCTCCGCCACCATGGCCGGCAATTCAGTGCCCGGGTCGGCGGCGCTCGCATCGAGCCCCCGAGCCCTTCGGACATGAGCTGCCATGGCCAGCCGCTCGGCGCCGGTGAAGAACGAGCCGGGTGAGCCCAGAACACCCAGGGACCGACCGATGGCTTCCTCGGCTGCCGGATCGGCGGCAGCAAGATCGGATGTGTTGAACATGGCGCCATGGTCGCGTACGCTTCGGCCCACATCAACCCCTGCCGCCAACGACCGGACATCAACCACCGGGTGGAAGCCGATGAACAACATCCTTTTTCTCTGCACCGATCAACATCGGGCCGACCATGTCGGCTTCGGCGGCAACGAAACCGTCCAGACTCCGAACCTTGATGCTCTAGCCGCCCGGGCCACGGTCTTCGACCGGGCCTACGTGGCCAATCCGGTGTGCATGCCCAACCGGTCAAGCATCATGACCGGACGCATGCCGTCGGCTCACGGCGTGGTGTTCAACGACCGCTCACTCGACTGGGGGGCGAACACTTTTGTTCGTCGGCTGTCGGCTGCCGGATACCGGACGCAGCACGTGGGCAAGGCCCACATTCAGGTTCACGCCCGCCACTTCTTTCCCGCACCCGAAGGGGCGCCGGTCGGCGATCAGGGTTGGCCGGACGGGTGGGACTACTTGGAGGCGGCGTCACGATATGTGGATGACAATCCAGGGCCGGTTGAGAACTTCTACGGATTCGACCAGGCCGAATTTTGCCTCGGTCATGGAGCGGCCATAGGCGGCCATCACCTGCAGTGGGCGCTTGAGCGCGGGCTTGACCCGGAGACCGCCGGCACCGGGCCGCATGGTCCGGCGGCGGCGCGCTCGAACAACTGGTGGCAGGCTCTGAAACCCGCCTACGAGGAGGGGCTGCACTCCACCGAGTTTGTGACCGCCAGATCCATCGAGTTCATCGAATCGACCGCAACCGACGATCGGGCCGCGGATGCTCCACCCTGGTTTCTATTCGCCTCATACCCCGATCCCCATCATCCGTTTGCGCCGCCGGGCGACTGGTACGACCGCCACCAGTCGGCTGACATGGCGCTACCCGAGTCCTTCCACGACTCGGTTGACGACCTGCCTCGACATTTGCGGGAGATGACTCTCGACGCCGGGGCCCGAGGGCCGATGCGTATTGGCGAGGCGGCTCTGCGGGACGCCATGGCCGCCCAGTACGGCTCGATAGAGATGATCGACGCCGGCGTCGGGCGCATGCTCGACGCCCTGCAACGCACCGGCCAGGCCGACAACACCATCGTGGTGTTCACCGCCGACCACGGTGACATGTTCGGCGACCACGGCTTCATGCTCAAAGGCGGCATGGTCTTCGAAGGAACCACCCGCGTTCCACTGGCCATTTCGGTACCAGGCCGAGCGGGTGCCAGAACGTCGTCACTGGCCTCGTCGCTCGATATCGGCTCCACGCTGCTCGACCTCGCGGGCGTCGACTCCTACGACGGGGTGCAGGGCACCAGCCTGGTCCCTGTTCTCGCCGATCCGGAGGCCGAGGTTCGAGATCACGTCCTGATCGAAGAGGACGTTCCCGATTACGGCATTTGGAGCAACCAGGTGCCGGCACACTCCCGAACGGTGGTGACGGCGGATGCCCGCATCACCCGGTACTCAACCGGCGAGGGCGAGCTGTATGACTTGACCGCCGATCGGGGAGAGCGACGAAACTTGTTTGATGTCGACGAAGGTCGGGATCTGCGTCACCAGATGACCGACCAATTGGCCGGGGCCATGGTCAGTGCCGCAGACTACGCCCGCACTGCACCAGGATCGTCAAGTCCGGCATCCGGCTAAGGCTCGTCGCGAGCGGCAAGCTTCGCTCTGCGGGCCATCATCTTGAGTGAGAAGCCTTCCCCCCGGCCGGGTTCGCTCCACGGGCAGACGCCGATGCAGATACCGCATCCGTGATTCTCCACGAAGTACGGGATGCACGTGTCGAAGTCGACGTACCAACGTTCCCGTCCTCGGATCATTTGTTTGGTGTCGAAGATGGCCTGTGGCGGGCAGTTGGTGGTGCACACCGAACAGATAGCGCAAAAGTCGTCGACACCGATGTCCTCCGGTTGATCCAGCACCAACGGCAGGTTGGTGGCCACCGCTCCGAGCCGGTACATCGAGCCCAGCTCTTTGGAGATCATGGAGCCGTGCTTGCCCAGCTGGCCGAGTCCGGCTTCCACCGCCGCCGGTATCTGGAGGAACCCGTGGATGGCGGCCTCGGCATCCCATCCCATGTCGCGAATGTGCTGGGCCACTTGAGCGGAGATGCGATCGGTGCCCCGGTACTCAGCCTGGATAGTGAGCGCCGCCCGTTCGCTGGGCGCTTCCAGTGCGGCGTCGCGGTCCATTTCCACGCCGAAGCTGATGATGAACGGGTAGTCGAGCGGAAGTTCTTCGGTCAACATGTCATCGGTCAACGGTGCGATACCGACCATGCAGGCTCCCAGGTCCATGGTGAGCGCCTTGATCGTTGTGGTCATCTCGGCCGCATCGTCGACCGGAATTTGGACTGAAGCCTTCTCTCCGGTGAAGCGTCGGGTGTTCCACTGGCGTTTGAGCAGAGCGACCCACTCGCCGCGGGTGCGGATGCCCTGGAACAAGAACTCGAGCTTGCCCATGGGATGCCCGAACTTCCACGTGTGAAAGATCGGAGCAGCCACCCGGTGTTCAGCCTCCCCCAAGCCGTTGATGTGGTTCCCCGACACCGGAGGGTTGTTGTATTCGAAGGCGTAGTCGGTCGACGGATAGGCCTCCAGCTTCATCAGGTGGGACTTGCGGGGCCGAAGGCCGGTCTTCGGGGCCAGATCGGCGACCGGCTCGTCGCCCTCTGGTCGAGGAACGGGCGGACCGAAGTCATCCAGGGTGATCTTTCGCCCGGCGGCCTGGGCGGCCAGAAACTCTCGGCGGATCCGGCGGCCTGAAGTCCAATGCCGCTTCGAGGTGGCAGTCAGCTGCCGCAACCCCCCAATGTCCTGTCGAACTCGTTCAAGCATGGTTGCACGACCTTCATCGTTCGGGCATGTGTTGACATCAGTTGACGCCGGTGCGACACTTGTCACCTGAAATAGTAACGTCCGTGAACGTCTCGGTCGAGAAGTACCGGGACGGACGGAAGGGGAGATATGAAGAAGAGCACCTGGCTGCGGCTGTTCGCCGTGCTACTGGCTTTCGCCATGGTTGCCTCCGCCTGCGGCGGCGGAGACGACACTGAAGACGCCGGCACCGAAGCCGAAGAAGAGACCGCCACGGACGCTGAAGAATCCGAGGCCGACGCCGAACCCGAGGAAGAGGGCGGCGAACAGGCTGACGCCGACGACGCCCTCGGCAACGTCGAGGTTGACGAAACGGCCAGCTGCGCCGCTTCGGTGGAACTTGAGGTTGGCGAGTACAACCCCGGTCCTCCGCTGAACGTTGGTAGCTCGGTTGCTCTCGGCACCGGCCTGAATCCTCACAACGATCAGGCTCCGGCCAGCTTCCTGTTCTACACCTGGGTCTACGAGGGTCTCGTCCGCCAAGACGTTGACGGCTCGGTCGTTCCCTGGTTGGCCAAGTGCTGGGAGACCAACGAGACCGGCGACCAGGTCACCTTCTTCCTCCATGAGGGAGTGACCTTCCACGACGGCGAGGCGTTCAACGCCGACGCCGTCAAGGCCAACATCGACTTCATCAAGGCCGGTGAGCCTCCACAGGTTCTGCCCCCGGTCAAGGGCCAGATGGGCATCGTCAACGAGGTTGTCGTAGTTGACGACTCCACCGTGCAGTTCAACTTGAACGCCCCCGGCGAAGCGCTGCTGCTCAGCGGCCTGATCCGCAACTCGGGCTTCATGGTGTCGCCGGCCGTTCTCGGCGACGCCGGTGCCAACCCGGTTGGCACCGCCCCCTACGCCGTTGACAGTGTGAACGCCGATAACACCGAGTTCAACCTGGTGGCCTACGACGGCTACTGGCAGCCACAGCTGGTGGGTGCTGAGAGCGTCACCATCACCTCCATCAACGACGCTCAGGCCCGAGTGGACGGCATCAACGCCGGACAGCTCGACATCGCCGTCATCAACGCCCCGCAGAAGGGCGACGTTCCGGCCTTCAGCACCAACACCACGGTCCGCATCGGCTTTGTGGTCACCGACTGGACCGGCGAGAAGATCCCGCAGCTGGCCAATCGTGACGTGCGATGCGCCATGGGACAGGCCCTCAACCGGGTAGGCATTCAGGAAAGCTTCGCCAATCCGGCGGAGACGGCCAACAACCAGTTCGCCGTCGGCCCCGGTGACTACGCCTACATCGACGATCTCGACGTTCCCGAGTTCGACATCGAAGCGGCCAAGGCCGCTTTTGAGGCCACCGGCGAGGAAGGCTTCACCTTCCAGAACGGTCACCTGCCTCAGGGCTTCTGGCCGGTTGTGTCCTCCGCCTACGGCGGTGCCCTGGCCGAGCTGGGCATCACCATGGAGAACGAGGCGCTGGATCCACCATCCGGTGGTGAGATGTTCGCCCGCCTGGCTGCGGCCCAGTACCCGGTACAGATCATCGCCTACAACGAGCCGAACGCGCTGATGTCGCTGATCGCCCGCACCGGTGAAGCCACCTTCAACCCGTCGGGTGTGAGCCCCGAGGGCGTGGTGGAGCTGGTCGAGGCGGCCAAGACCAAGTCGTTCGCCGACGGCGAGGCTGACGTTGCCGCCGCCTGGAAGATCATGCTGGAGGAGTGCATCTTCATCATCCAGCAGACCCTGCCGACCTACATGGGCCACGGCGCCGACATCACCGGTGTCCAGCACATCCAGGGAGTTCCGATCTCGTTCTGGCCGCACGGCGTGCGCAAGGACGCCTAATCGAATCAGCAGCAAACCAAACTGCTGAACCGACGTAGTACTACATGGGGTCCCGCCTCTCCGGCGGGATCCCATTACGTTGGGTGTGTACCTAGATAGAGCAACGAGCGGACACTGGGGGAAGCCTTGGCAAAGTACGTAGCGTTCCGGCTGTTGGCGGCGATACCACTGCTGCTGGCTATCGCCGTCATCACCTTTTTGATTTCGGTGGCCATGGAGGCCCGTGGATCCATCGCCGGTCAGGTATGCGGTGAAGGGGCCACACCCGAATGCATCTCGGCCGTGGAAGAAGAGCTTGGCCTGAACGATCCGATACCGGTGAGATTCGGCCGCTGGCTTGGCGACATTGTCTCCGGCGACCTGGGATCGTCTCTGCTCGATCAGAACACCGCCGTCTCGGCTTTGATCAGCGAGCGGATCTGGCCCACGATCAGCATCGTCAGCTTCAGTCTGTTAATCGGAATCACCTTCGGCATGCTGATGGGTATCGCCGCGGCGATCCGGCCCGGCGGCCTGGCCGATCGAACCATCTCGGTGGTGGCTGCCGGCGTCATCGCTGCTCCGGGCTTCATCATGGGCATGTTGTTGTCGTGGGGTATCGCCGTGGAACTCGGCTGGCTGGACCCGGTGGGCTACGTGCCCTTCAGCGAGTCGGTGGTCGGCTGGCTGAAGTCCATCACGCTGCCGTCCATCGCCTTGGCCCTACCGACCATCGCCATCGTTCAGCGCCAGCTGCGCAGCTCGATGGCCAACGCTCTACAGTCCCGATACGTGTTGGCAGCCCGGGCCCGCGGCGTGGCCCGCACCAAGCTGATCGGGCGCCATGCGTTGCCCAACGCCATGGTGCCCACCGTTACCGTCATCGGATTTCGGGCGGCGGCCGCCATCGGCCTCACCACCGCGGTGGAAATCGTGTTCGGCATCCGAGGAATGGGCGAGATGCTGGTCACCTCCATCATCACCCGCAACGTGACCGTCCTCCAGGGCGGCATGATCGTCGTCGGGCTGACCGTCATCACCGTCAATCTGCTGGTGGACATCAGCTACGGATTTCTAAATCCGAAGGTGAGGTTGAGCCGATGACCGGGGCGACGGTGGCCAGCGGCCCCGAACCGATCGAAGCTCCGTTGGAGTCGGCGGCCGAGTCGCCTCGACGCCGATTCTGGCGACGCATGTTCCGCAATCCACTGGCTGTGTTTTCCATGCTGTGGTTCGTGACCCTGGTTGTGTCGTGGTTGGCTCCCGATGTGTTGGCCACCCACGACCCGTTCAAACAGGACGTGACTCTGCAGCGTCTGTTCGAAACGCCCAGCGCCGACCACTGGTTGGGGACCGATCAGTTCGGCCGGGACCTGTACAGCCGTGTCATCTACGGCGCCGGTTTCGCCTTCCGCTCCATCTTCATTGCCATGAGTATCGCCGTTGGTGTCGGCGTGCCGATCGGGCTGTTCTCGGGATGGAAAGGAGGTCGGGTTGACCGGGCCATCATGTGGGTCAACGACGTGTTGTTCTCGCTACCGATCGTCTTGTTGGCCATGGCGGTCATCATCGTGTTGACCCCGTCGCTGACCAACGCCATGATCGGCGTCGGCATTGCCATGTCGACTCGCTTCATTCGTCTTACCAGAGCGGTGACGCTGGCCGAGAAAGAGGAGCTCTACGTTGATGCCGCCCGCATCACGGGAATCTCAACTCCTCGAATTCTCACCCGCTACATCGTTCCCAACCTGCTGCCGGCCCTGGTAATCCAAGCCGCCATCATTTCCGGAGCCATCATCTTGATTGGGGCGACGCTCAGCTTCCTGGGCATCGGCGCCAATCTGGATGACCCTGACTGGGGTGTCATGTTGAACCGGGCTCAAAGTGTGTTCCGCCAGGAAGGCGTGTGGCAGATCGTGCCCGCCGGAATGGCGTTGGTGCTGACCGTGTTGTCCTTCAACCTGCTGGGCGACGCCATTCGGGACGCACTGGGCCGCGACGCAGGCAACAACGCGCTGACCGTGACCAAGCGGGTGGAGGTAGCCCCCGCCCAGACCGAACATGCAGCTGATGCCGTGCTGTCCATCCGGGACATGGACGTAGAGTTCCCCGGCCAGGGCGGCAAGATCAGCGAAATCCTGAACGGGGTATCGCTGGATGTGAGAGCGGGCGAAACCTTGGGTGTGGTCGGCGAGTCCGGCTCGGGCAAGAGCATGACCATGCTCTCGGCGCTCGGCTTGACCCCGGCTCCCGGTCGAATGACCAGAGGCAGCGTGCAGTTCGATGGCCGCGACGTCACCAACCTGAGCGAGGCCGAGTGGGCCAAGATCCGGGGCAAGGACATCGGCATCATCTTCCAGGAACCGATTGCCGTGCTCAACCCGGCCATCAAGGTGGGCTCGCAGATCGCCGAGCCGCTCCGCATCCACATGGGCATGTCCAAGGCCGATGCCCGCAAGCGGGCGGCCGAGCTGCTGGCCGAGGTTCGGGTACCCGATCCCGAACGCCGACTCGATCAGTATCCCCACGAGTTCTCCGGCGGCATGGCCCAGCGGGTTGGTATCGCCATGGCTCTGGCCTGCGAGCCCAAGCTGTTGATCGCCGATGAGCCGTCCACTGCGCTGGATGTAACCGTGCAGGGACAGATCCTGGATCTCATCAGTGAAGTGCAGGAGCGGCACCAGATGGCTGTCATCCTCATCACCCATGATCTCGGAGTCATCGCCGAGGCGGCCGACCGGGTGCTCGTCATGTACGGCGGCCAGGTCATGGAGACCGCCTCGGCCCACGACGTCTTCCTCAGCCCTAAACATCCTTACAGCCGAGCACTGTTGGAAACAATGCCGCAAAGCCACGACGGTCAGGGCGAACTGCCGGTCATTGCCGGCATGGTGCCCTCGGCTACCGCCTGGCCCACCGGCTGTCGCTTCGCCCCACGCTGCGGGTTTGCCACCGATGCCTGTACCAGTTCCATGCCGCCTCTGGAGCGGGTCGCCGATCCAGCACAGGGGGATCTGGTACAGGCTGATCTAATAAGATGTGTCCGCCATTCGGAACTCGGCCTGGTTGGAGGCACGGCATGAGTGACACATCATCAAGCCGCCCGTTCTTCTCGGTCAACGACCTCCATGTGCACTTCGCCGCCCGCAGTCGACTGTTCCGAGAGACGCCACCGCCGGTCAAGGCGGTTAACGGTCTCTCCCTTTCCATCGAGCCGGGTCGGACGTTCGGACTGGTGGGTGAGTCAGGTTCCGGAAAGTCAACGGTGGCCCGGGCCATTTTGCAGTTGGTCGACATCAAGGCCGGCACCATAACACTCGACGGTGAGGACGTGACCAACGTTCCATCCGGCAAAGAGCTGGCGTTCCGCTCCCGAGTCCAGGCCGTTCTGCAGGATCCGTTCTCGTCGCTGAATCAGGTTCATCAGACTCGAACCATTGTCGGCGACGCCATCACCCGACACTTCGGGGTCAAGGCCGGTGCCGACCGGGACAATCGGGTCTCGGCCCTGCTGGACGAGGTCGGGATGTCACCGGAGTTCCTCGACCACTATCCCTACGAAATGTCGGGCGGTCAGCGGCAACGCATCTCCATCGCCCGGGCGTTGGCAGTTGAACCGGATTTGATCATCGCCGACGAGGCCACCTCGGCCCTCGACGTCTCCATTCAAAGTCAGGTCATCAACGTGCTCAAACGGGTCCAGGCCGAGACCGGGGTGGCCTACCTGTTCATCGCCCATGACCTGGAAGTGGTCAAACACATGAGTGACGACGTCGGCGTCATGTACCTCGGCTACCTGGTGGAAAAAGGTGATGCTGAGAGGATCTACGACGGCCCAGCCCATCCGTATACCGAGATGCTGATCGCCTCGATCCCCATGCCCAACCCGGTCGTTCAGGCCGAACGCAGGGCGTTGCGGCAAACGTTCGGCACCCAACCGGGGGGTGGCATCGCTGAGCCGCCCAGCCCGTCGAACCTGCCGAAGGGTTGCCCATTCGAGAATCGTTGTCCAGTGGCCATGGACATCTGCCGGGAAGAAATGCCGGAGCCGACGCCCGGGCACCATGGCGGAGAAGTCCGCTGCCACCTTCACACATCCGGGCCGGAACTGGGAGGCGAGTCGGTAGTTCACTTCATCGAGTCTCAAAAGCTATCCAGCCCTGCTGGCAGCGGCTCGGCGGTCTGAGCATGGCAACATCGGTAACCGTCACCGGCACCGGGACGCCCTTGGCGACCGCTGATCGGGCCGGCGCCGGGGTACTCGTCCGTCACGGCGACACCCATCTTCAATTCGACGCCGGCCGCAATACCGTGGCCAGGCTCCTGGCCGCCGGTTCGTCACCGGCCGATCTGACAGCGCTGTTTCTGACCCACTACCACTCCGATCATTTGGTCGGACTCCAGGACCTCGTGCTGTCGCATTGGACGATGGACGTGTACGACGAGGCCGGACGAATGGACCTGGTGGCCCCCAACGGTTCCACCACCCGGTTCTGTGAACAAATGCTCGACCTCTGGGACGACGACCTCGCAGTCCGGGCGTTGCACAACATGCGCCCACCCGAACCCAAAGTGGACCTGCGGGGATTCGACACCCCGGGAAGGCCAACCGAAGTCTGGTCGAACACAAGGGTGCGAGTTGTCGCCGGCCCTGTACGACACGAGCCCATCGTGGGGGCCGTCGGCTATCGGATCGAAACCCCCGACGGGGTGGTGGCGATCAGTGGTGACACCACCGTGTGCGATGAGGTGGCGGCGCTGGCCGACGGGGCCGACGTCATGGTCTACGAGGCCATGCGCATGGATGTCATTGCTCAACGCCCGCCGGACAAGCAGTACATCATGGAGTACCACGCCGACACTCGGCTGATCGGCCGTCAGATGGCCGAGTTAGGCATCCCAAGACTGATGCTGACACATTTGATACCGGCTCCCTCAACGGCGGAAGAGAAGCAACTCTTCGCCGACGAGGTACGCCAGGGCGGCTACCAAGGAGAACTCATGGTCTGCGATGACCTAGACACGGTCACACTTCATGCCGGCACACTTCATTCCGCTACCGCGCAGTCCCAGACATGAGCACTTCGGTAACCATCACTGGCACCGGGTGTCCGATCCCCGACGGCAACCGGGCCGGGCCGGGGGTGCTGGTCCGATACGACGATCTGACCATGCAGTTCGACGCCGGGCGTTCCACCGTCCAGCGACTGACCGGGGCCAACGTGTGGATACCGAAACTTGGGGCGGTATTCATCACCCACCATCACAGCGATCACCTAACCGGTTTGACCGATGTGCTGTTGACGTACTGGACGATGGATCGTACCGACAACGCCCCGGCTCTGCCCATTATCGCTCCCGCCGGCCCCTCCGCCGATTACGTGTCTACGCTGTTGGACGGCTGGGACGACGACATAGAGGTTCGGGCCACTCACGCCGGGCGTAACACCCGACCGGCCTTCGACCTCCTTCCCTTTGACATCCCCGATCATCCCACCGAGGTTTGGCATCACGGTGATGTCGTGGTTACGGCCGGACAGGTCCGACATGAGCCGTGCCCCAACTCTGTGGGCTATCGGGTTGACACACCTGATGGTTCGGTGGCCATCACCGGAGACACCCGGGTTTGTGATGAGGTGGCTGAACTGGCCTACGGCGTCGACGTGCTGGTGTACGAAGCCATGCGCTTTTCGTTCTTCGACGAACTACCGCCGCATCGCCGGTACGTGACGGACTACCACGCCGACACCAAACTGATTGGTGCCCAAGCCGCCGAGCTCGGCGTTCCCAAGCTGATCCTGACCCACCTGCTCCCTGCTCCGGTCGATGAGGCAGGCCGTGAAGCGTTCGAAGACGAAGTACGCTCC
>JAHDFR010000365.1:1062-1758 GCA_020628065.1 Acidimicrobiales bacterium | reverse complement strand
ATGACGCGCAGGAGGTCGGGGGTTCGATTCCCTCATGGCCCACCACCGAGAACTGAGTGGTTCTCACCCAGGAAGTGTGCGAGATCGGGCGTTTGGCTGCGGTTTCCGGCTTCGTTGGGGGGTCTGGGTGAGGTTCGCCGCTGGGGGTGGTTTGCGAGTCGTTCTCGGCGTGTTGAGGCTTGTGGGCGGGCGCGCCGATGAGCCCCTCGGTGGGGGCTCGGGCGTGGGATGCGTCGGTTGTTGGTGTTGGTGCTTGCTTTGGCGCTGGTCATGGCTCCGTCTGACTACTTCTATGACGCCGTTCGATGGGCTTTGTCGCTCGGGATCACCAATGGGTGCGGTCCGACATCGTTCTGTCCGAATCAGACGGCGACGAGAGGCATGGCGGTCACGTTCATGCATCGAAGTGAAAATCTGCCGGCGCCCGGCGCTGGAGGTCCTTCGGGTGGCGGATTCTCCGATATCGCCGGCACCTACTACGAAGACGCTGTTGAGTGGGCGTTTTTGTATCGCGTCACGGGCGGGACCACTGCGACAACCTTTGGTGGGAACATGCCTGTGACTCGCGGCCAGTTCGCAGCGTTCCTATCGCGGCAGAACTTCTTGTACCGCGACCTCGTGGGGCAGCCGTTTCCGGTCGACCCGTGGTGAGATATCTGCGGTTGGTGGGACTTCTTGCGCTCTGGGTTGGAGCTG
>JAHDFR010000365.1:0-1052 GCA_020628065.1 Acidimicrobiales bacterium | reverse complement strand
GCGTGTACCCCCTCCTCGGGAGAGCCGAGCGAGAGGCCGGGTGCAACGACGGTGTCGGTCGAGGGTGCTGAAGCCTCCTCGGGGACAGCTTCTGAGGTAGTGAATCTCGATCGCCTGTTCGACGGATCCGGCTCGTCTGAGCTTGAGTTGGTCGTCGGACAGGTCGTCACGATCAATGCAGGGATGCTCTGCGATGCTGCTCGGCTCGACCCCACGGATGGTTGGCTTGCCATTGGGCAGTCACGTATCGAGCTCGATCTGAATGCTGAGTCGCCAGCCATGCTCGAGATTCCGGGGCCTCACTGGGGTGAGACTCAACTGGCCGCGATCTGCAGCAGCGACGATCAAGAAGAAGTCTTCACCTCTTCGACGGTGTTGGTGACTGACGGGCGGCCAGACCCAGGGAGCGTGAGGTTCGCGGATCTTGGCGCTGAGGCAACTGACGGCGCACGAAGCGTCTATGCCCGTGACTTTGTTCGGCCGACTCCCGAGCACGCCTTCCCGGTCTGCGACTTCGGTTCGGACGGTGTCGATCTGTGCCTGCCGACCGGACCGCTTTCTGGCCATGACTACGTCGGTCTGGCTGCTGCGTTGCTCGAGCGGGGGTCGCCGTGGCCGACGGCACGCCCGATCCTGGGCTCTGGTGCGTGTGATCCGGCTCAGTCAACGGGGCCGGGAGAGGAACCATGCGCAGAAGTGACGATGTGTAACTTCATGCGAGACGTGTTGACGGTTGGCTACCAGATCGAAGGTGACCCCATCGGTCTGGGGCTTTCTGACCTTCCGCTCATCGAAGCCGTCGTTCGTTCCGACGTTGAGTGGCCGAGCGATTGCGATCAAGCTCTGAACGCCGAAGACTTGTTCGAGCAGTGGGCCCGGATCATCGAGGTTTGGGGCACAGTTCCGGACGTCGACTCCCGGCGGATCGTCGTCGCAACAGAACTGACGATGGCTGGCGGCTGAACGTTGGCGCGTGAACCTGGTTTGCTAGAGCGAGGTGAACCGCCCTGGGTTCGGTAGAGGCTCGGCTTATTGGATTCCAGCCCCGGTCG
>JAHDFR010000140.1 GCA_020628065.1 Acidimicrobiales bacterium | reverse complement strand
TCGCAGGCGACAAGCTCGTCGTCGCCTCGGAACTTCATACCGACCACGCCGGCCGCGGTGCGGCCCATCGGGCGAACATCGATTTCGGCGAAGCGAATGGCCTGGCCATTGCGGGACGACAAGAAGATGTCGTCCTCACCGTTGGTCGGTACCACTCGCACCAGCTCGTCACCGTCATTCAACTTGATGGCGATCAAGCCGGCTTTCAGCGACGAGTCATAAGCGGTGAACAGTGTCTTCTTGACTCGACCCTGGCGGGTGGCGAAGAACAGGAACCGATTGGTCTCGTAGTCACGAGTGTCGATGATGTCCTGAATGAACTCGTCACCTTCAAGCTGCAACAGGTTGACGATGGCCGTGCCCCGCGACGTCCGGCTGGACACCGGAATCGAATGGGCCTTCAGCCGGTGGACCTTGCCCCGGTTGGTGAAGAACAACAGATACGCATGAGCAGTGGTGTGCAACATGCGCACGATGTAGTCGTCATCGTCGTCTTTGAGTTTGGCCCCTGTCACGCCCCGGCCACCGCGGCCCTGACGGCGGAACTCTTCGGTCGGTACCGACTTGATGTAACCCGAAGACGACAAGGTGATGACCAGGTCGTCGTCATCGATCAGATCCTCGATGTCCAGCTCGCCCGGGTCGTCAACCAGCTCGGTCTTACGGTCGTTGCCGTACTCCTCAACGATGGAACGCATCTCGCTCTCGATGACGTCATCCAGCTTGGCCGGGTCATCCAAGGTGGCCTGCAAGACGGCGATGGCGGCCCGGGTTTCCTCCAACCGCTGTTCAATTTCAATGCGGGCCAGCCGGGTGAGGCGGCCAAGCGGCATGTCCAAGATGTAGTTGGCCTGAACTTCGGAGAAGCTGAACTCCACATCAACGTCAGCACCCGGCGGGGTCTCGCCCATCAGTCGAGAGCGAGCGTCGCCCCGGTCCTCGGAGGCACGAATGGTGGCGATGATCTCGTCGATGACGTCGAGGGCTTTCAGCAAGCCTTCGTCGATGTGCTCCTGATCCCGGGCTTTACGTAGCCGGAACTCGGTGCGGCGCCGAACCACATCACGCTGATGGTCAACATAAGCCAGCAGTGCGTCCCGAAGATTCAGCGTGCGAGGAACACCGTCCACCAACGCCACCATGTTCACACTGAACGTGGTTTGCATCGGCGTGTACTTGTACAGGTTGTTCAACGTGACCAGCGCATTGGCGTCACGCTTCAACTCAAACACCAGCCGGGTTTTACCTTTGGCCGACTCGTTGCGGATTTCTCGAATACCGGTGACGTCACCCCGCTCCACCAGGTCGGCCGTCTTGCGAGCCACCTGATCAACCGACACCTGATACGGCAACTCGGTGACCACGATCTGGTTGTTCCGCTGACCCTCAACGATCTCGGCTACAGCCCGCATACGGACCGAACCTTTGCCCGAGCGGTAGGCGTCACGAATACCGACCTTGCCGAGGATCTGCGCCGCCGACGGGAAGTCCGGGCCTTTGACGTAGGTCATCAGGTCGTCCGGAGTGGCCTCCGGGTTCTGCATCAGGTGAATGGTTGCGTCCACCACCTCGGCCAGATTGTGGGGCGGGATGTTGGTGGCCATACCAACGGCGATGCCCTGTGAACCGTTGACCAACAGGTTCGGGAAGCGGGAGGGCAGAACCTGAGGCTCCTGGAACTTGCCGTCGAAGTTGTCGGAGAAGTCAACCGTGTCCTCGTCAATATCAGCCAGCAGCTGCATGGCCAAAGGAGTCAACCGACACTCGGTATATCGATAGGCGGCCGGCGGGTCATCCAACGAACCGAAGTTACCGTGCGGGTCGATCAGCGTGTGCCGAAGCGAGAACGTCTGACCCATACGAACCAGCGAGTCATAGATAGCCGAATCACCGTGCGGGTGATACTTGCCGATCACGTCGCCCACCACCGTGGCGCACTTGACGTGGCTGCGATCCGGCCGATGGCCCGAATCGAACATGGACCACAGGATGCGACGGTGAACCGGCTTCAGGCCGTCCCTGGCATCAGGCAACGCTCGGGCAATGATGACCGACATCGCATACTCAAGAAAGGATTGCTCCATCTCTGTTTGGATCTCGATCGGCTCGACATTGTCCGGCGGTTCTTGAAGATCGCCGTCATCGACGGGAATGTCAGTCATGCACGCTCACTCATCAGCAGGAGGAGAAACAGTGGGCGCCGAGAGCCCGATTCACAGCATCCGTGTGTACTGGCCGGACCCGGTGGCGCAATACCTCTATTCTAGTGGCTCAGACCTGGATTTCGGTGGCTACCGAAGACGGCTGTCAGCCGCCAATTGCTTGCAACCACTCTTGCCACTGGCGATGTCCGGCCACCCGCTCCCCACGCGCTCTGACAACGGCAAAAGTGGCGCCGTTGGTGCCGGCCGAAGGCTCGGCGACGTACACCGGTCCTCCGCCCGCCAGATTGCGATCAAGCTCGGTTACCACGATGACCGCGTCGTAGGCACCGTCAGGGGCGTAGGCATCAAGAATGTCGACCAGATCACCCTCGGAGAACACGTAGCGGTCGCCGTGAGGTGTTATGGACGTCAACGGATCGTCAACTTCCATCACGTCGACCTCAAACATGCCGGTTTCACTCCTCGACTCGTCGGTCAAGTGTCGGCGTAGATCAGAAGCCGCCTGACGGGAGCGCCGGAGGCGGTTGCCGTTCATCTCGTACATGTGGCGCTCACCATCGACCTGAAAGTCGAACTCCCGAACTATCAGCACGGCCACCGTCCAAGGCTCGTCCTCCGGTGGTATCCACTCGTAGTCGGCCACCGAGGTCGCCGTCATGTCAATCTCGTCATCCGCTCCGATCTCGTCATCCGCTCCAATCTCGTCATCAACAGTGCGATCGGGTCCGACTTCGGCCGGTACCGAACCAAAACCACCAACATTGATCACCAGCGTCTCGGTTGGTCCCGACAACGAAACCGCGTAGTCCGCCGCCCCTTCCAAAATCACCGTCTCGCTGCCACTGGAGAGGCCGTCGGCTCCCACTATCAGCGCCGCGGTGCACGCCGCAGCCACGACCGCGCTCACCACGAGCGCGGTCGGCGTGGATACGCCACCCCGCCCCGCCGGGCTTTCAGCCCACAGTCGCCTATCGGGCCGAGCGCGCCGAGACGCGTCGAACCACGACCTGAAACTCAAAGTGCCACCTCGCACCAGCTTTTGGATTTGCTGAGGCAATCAGTCTAGATGGCAATGTCGATGAATGTCGCATGGCCAGCGACGCTGCCGGCTGCGCACTACCCTTGCTCGCAGTGGGTAACGCAACTGGTAGTACGTGGGCAGCGGTCGAGGCTGGCGGAACTAAGTTCCGGGCGGCCATCTTCGATAACGATCTGCAAATTTTGGCCGAGGAGCGCATTCCGACCACCACTCCCGACGAAACGCTGGGAGCGGTCGAGGCCTTCTTCGCCGGTCACCCTCCGGTGAAATCACTTGGGGTGGCATCGTTCGGTCCGCTGGTCGTTGACCGCACCATGGACTCCTATGGGGCTCTGGCCGCCACCCCCAAGCCCGACTGGTCCGGCGCCCCCATCCTCGGCCGCCTGGCCCATGCCCTGGGCGTCCCGGCCGACATCGAAACCGACGTGGAAGCGGCCGCAGTGGCCGAGTACCAGATCGGAGCCGGTCGAGGCCGGAGCCGGGTGGGATATGTGACTGTTGGTACCGGCATCGGTGCCGCCTTCGCCGAGGACGGCCTCCCCTACCGGGGCCGGGATCACACCGAGATGGGTCACATCCCTGTTCGCCGAGTCGGCAACGACACCTACGCCGGAAAGTGTCCCTTTCATGGCGACTGCCTCGAAGGTATGGCTGCCGGTCCCGCCATCGGTGACCGCTGGCAGGCAGATCCCGCATCACTCGATCAACGAGAAGAGGTGTGGGAACTGGAAGCGGCCTACCTGGCTCAGCTGGTGCGGGTCTACACCTACGCTTTCGCCCCCGACATCGTGCTGTTCGGCGGTGGGGTCGGCACCCGCCCCCGCATGGCTGACCGAATCACCAAAGCTGTCGAAAGCGACGACGCCGGCTACGCCGTTAGTGGCCCACCGGAGGTGGCGACCGCCGGGCTAGGCGAAAACGCCGGTCTGATCGGCGCCGCCCTCATCGCCCGCCGACTCGACGTCGACGGTCGCTGACACACTGGTTCATCGAGCCACCAACCATCCAACGAGGAGCGAAAATGGATCTCATCGAATTCGAGCAAGAGGAAACAGTCAGCCGCGAGGAGGCCGCCGAGCAGCTACGCAAACTGGCCGACGCTCTATCACGCAACAACCAAGTTCAATTCGTGCAGGGTGGCATCAAGACCACGGTGCGGGTACCGGATCAGGTCCAGATCAGCCGCGAGATCGAGATCAGCGCCGACGGTGGCGAAATCGAATTCGAAATTTCCTGGTGAACTACACCCCGGTTCACTAAAAGCGGTAACCGGTCACACCGCTTGTGGCCGAACCCAGCTGAGCCACAAGCAGCGATACAGTTGTCGAGCGTGGCGCCGTTGAACGTCAACCCTCTTCCAAAGCTCTTAGCGCTCCTGCTGGGCATCGCCCTGTTCGCTTCGGCCTGCGGCAACGAATCAGGGGTGGAGACACTGCCGACCACCCCCGACGGCGAAACCGCCGCTTCCGAGATCACTTCTTCCGAGTCCGCTGCCTCCGAAACCGGTTCGGACAGCGAGACCGCTGTCACCGATGCCAGCCAGCAGACCATCAGCGTTCTGCTGGAGGAAGGTGACGAGCCGACGGAAGATGCCACCGCAACGACAGTTGAGTCGACCACGACCACCGAAGCATCAACCACGACGGAAGTCGCTAACGGCGGCGGCGTCACCCCTGACTGTCGCAGCAACCAGTGCAACGTGGTGCTGGAAGGCGACTCGCTCACCATGGGGTTGCGTGACCTGTTCTGTCTCAAGATCACAGCGGCCAAGTGCATCAACTCCGGCATCGGCGGCAACCGCATCGACCAAATGATGGAGACGGCCCGCAACGACGTCGACATTCACGTCGGAGACGGTGACAATGACGTGCTGTTCCTGTGGGCCGGTACCAACGACTTCTGGCAGAAGTTCCACAGTGAAGATCCCACAGCCAACGCCCAAGCGGTGTACGACCTGCACGGCGAGTTCATCGAGGAACGTCGGGCCAAAGGTTGGGACTACATCTTTGTGCTCACCCATCCCCCCTCGAACCCCGGCCTGATTCAGGGCGCCGACCAGCTCAACGAGCTGATTCGGACCAACACCATCGGGGCCGACGCCATCATCGACGTTGGCGCCGAAGCCAAACTGGCCGACCCGTTCGACACGTTCCTTCGAGCCGAGGACGCCGTCCACTACACCGACAACGGTCGGTTCATCGTCATCGACGACCACCTTCTGCCGGCGTTCAACTCACTCACCGGCGCCTGATCAGGCAACCCTTTTGGGGTCACATTTCACTTGACGTCCGAGCCCCGTTTGGCCGGTCCTACGGTGGTGGCGTGAACGACACCGGAGACAGCCTGCGTCACGACTGGACGGTAACCGAAGCGGTCGAGCTCCTTGAGCGGCCGCTCACCGACCTCCTGTTCGAGGCCCAGACGGCAACCCGCCGATACTTCCCCACCAACACCGTCGAGGGAGCCCAACTGCTGTCGATCAAGACAGGAGCCTGCCCCGAAGACTGCGCCTACTGCCCGCAGTCGGCCCAGTACAACACCGGGCTTCAACCCGAGCGGCTGATGGCCACCGCTGACATCGTGGCGGCCGCCAATGAGGCTCTGGCCAACGGCGCCACCCGATTCTGCATGGGAGCGGCCTGGCGGGAACCGTCGGACGCCCAGGTGGAAACGGTGAGCGAAGCGGTCACCCAGGTCGGCGAACTGGGCATGGAAACCTGCGTCACCCTCGGCATGCTCACCGAAACCCAGGCCCAACGGTTGGCCGAGGCCGGCCTGGACTACTACAACCACAACCTCGACACGTCACCCGAGTTCTACGGTCAGATCATCACCACCCGCACCTACGACGACCGGTTGGAGACACTGGGCAACTGTCGCACCGCCGGACTCAAGCTGTGCGCCGGCGGCATCGTCGGCATGGGCGAATCGAGACGGGATCGGGCTGGGCTACTCACCCAACTGGCGGCACTTGATCCTCACCCCGAGAGCGTGCCCATCAACCTTCTGGTCAAAGTGCCGGGAACCCCATTAGCCCAAACCGATGATCTCGACGGCCTCGAACTGGTTCGCACCATCGCCGCCGCCCGGCTGATGATGCCCCGATCAGTCGTCCGTCTGTCAGCCGGACGGGAAGGCATGAGCGACGAGCTGCACGCCCTGTGTTTCCAGGCCGGGGCCAACAGCATCTTTCTTGGTGACCGACTGCTCACCACCGACAATCCCGGAGAGGCCACCGACCAGCATCTACTGGACTCGGTCGGGATATCGCTGGCCGCCGAACCGCTTCTCTAGCCTGCTGAGACCGGTCGACCACTGCCGGGTAGATCAAAGCTGTGTAAAGACCACTGTGTTGTTGGCCATCGGGCTAGATCACAAGCCCCAGGCGGTGAAAACCACCAGTGGCACTCCGTTTCCGCCGCTCAGCGCAGAGAAGTTGAAGACGAGGTTTCGAGGGGTGCCTGGATCGGGAGTCACTTGGACCACGAGCGGCGGTTGTTCCGTCGGCTCGGGCTCCGGTGGCTCGGGTACGGCTGGTGTCGGCGCGGCTGGCGGCGTCACAGGCGCAGGCTGTGGCGCCACTGGCTCAGGCGCGAGCTGAGGAGCAGCGGGTGGAGTGGGCGCGGGACCAGGGGGCGCAGGTGGCTCACCGTTCGCGGCCGTGATCACAACGTTGTCAACGTCAAAGTCGGTACCGGCCCCCGCCGTCAGAGTGAACCGTAAATCAACCGATGCGTCGGTGGCCACAAACTCATAGTTGTACCGGGGCATGCCACCGCCGGTTGTATCGGTGATTCTCTCGTCCAAGAGCAGGGATCCGTCTTGAGCGGTCACGGTCACTCGAAGCTCAGCGGTCTCGGTTCCGAAGTTGACCCCGGCGTCGAAACCGAGAGCGTAGCGGCCACCGGCCGCGGTGGGCACGGTCTGTTCGGTCCAGTGACCGATTCCTTCAACCCATCCACCCAGTGGCAGGGATGAACGACCGTCTGTTGCTCGCCGGAAGTCGGACGCCTCGTCATAGCTTTGGTTCAGCTGTCCTCCGCCTACCGTCCATCCGGTCAGGTCGTTCTCAAACGAGCCGTTGACCACCAGGTTGTCGGTTGTCGGGGTCGGAGCCGGAGTCGTTTCCTGCACCGGTGCTTCCGGCCCGGGCGTTTCCGGCGTCTCGGGCGCTGGAGGAGGGGGCGGTGTCGCTCCGGGCGCTGCCGGCAGGATCCGAAGCGACTGAGCGACCGACGGCACACCAAGATCATCGAGAGCGAACACGTGGTAGAAGCCTGGCGGGATCACGGCCGGGTTGCCGGGCAGTTGGGCGGTCAGGTCGCCGCCCGAACCGCTGAAGGTGAGCTCAACAAAGCGCTGCTCCATATCAAACGAATGGGTGGCCGAGCCGGTCTTGACCAGAGTCAGCCGTTCAATCGGGCGGGAGTGGGAAACGGAAACGGTAAGCGAGTCGCCGGCCACCGCCGTCGACTGACCGACACTTCCAATGGACGGACGCTGGGCGGCGGCACCACCGGCATCATACAAATAGCCCGGTCGGTAGATCTCGGCGTTGGTGTTGGAAAGCGGCCCGGGGGCTCCACCACCACCGGTCAACACGCGACCATCGGGCAGCAGAACCGCCGTTGAGTGATAGAGACGGGGAGTTGACGCCGCCGGTAGCAGCGTCCATTGCCGGGTCGAAGGATCCCAAAGCTCAGCTTCAAGAGCGATGTTGGAAATCTGATCGAGTGAGCCGGGAAAGCTAGCGGCCACCGGGGTCGATGAGCCACCGGTAGCCAAGACTTTGCCGTCCGGTAACAGGGTCAGGTTGCCCCACTCCCGATGCCGGTTTGTTCGAGCTATCTCGGTGACGGCCGGGGTCGGCCCTGAAGTGTCAATCACAAACGCCTGCCGGGTGGATCCGATGACGTACAACACTTGACCGGGGGCGAACATGACGGCCGGCGATCCGGTGTCGGGTCGTGCCGGCAGAGAGCCCAGCCGCGTCATATTCTCTAGCCCCTGGTCGACGGCGTACATCTGGCCGTTCACGTCGACGCCGAAGATCCGACCGTCGGGAGTCAACCAGTTGCGGGGATACCACCAGTTGAGATCGCTGGTATTGATCGGCAGCAGCTCGCTTCCACCCTCGGGGCTCCAGCGTTCTGGTTGGCGTTCACCGCCGTCTTTGCCGCCCTGAATGTAGAACGAACCATCCACCAGGGTGGTCCCGGTGGCGTACCACCGAGCCAAGTTCATGCCAGGCAGCGACGACAGCGTCGAGTTGCCGGCATCGTAGAGATTGATGTCGGCATTACCCACGGTCGAGGTCGAGCGTCCGTTCCAGACATCACCTCCGAACAGCACCATGTCGCCGGTGTCAGGGCGGTTCAGCTGGAGACTGCAGAACAGATCGGTCTGCGTGGTGTTTTGCAGGGTGCTGTGCCCGGCGCCGGCTGAACCGGAGGGATCCCAAACGTCGTAGACGAACCGTCCCGTTTGCTGGCCGTCGCGATTGGTCCCGTACGAGACCACCCTGCCTTGGGAGTCCAACGCCATGTGGATTGGGATCATCGGCCAGTCTTCAAGACCTTCCCAGGCTCCGCCACTGTTCGACTGAGCCGAGACTGACGGGGCGGCAACGCCGATACCGACGAAGGTCGCTAGAGCCGCCAACGCAGCAACAACCGCCAATATTGTTCTTGTTGAATCAAACCTCACGACAGTCAAGAGGCAATGGCACGACGAAACCGAACGGTGAATGTCTAGGTAAATTTCACTAGTCGAATGATGGGCCGGCTGTCTCAGCCCGGATGTCACCTACGCACCTGAACAACCGGTGTGGGATACTCCTGTGAACGACTCAAAGAGCTGGTTGACGCCCGACTTGGCCACCTGGCGGCCACCAACACCAACCCGACCGCCAACGGCGTGTCGGAGATGGTTGATGACGTGGAAACCCGAGTGACTGTACTCAGCCACATCGTTCGGGGCGGACGATCCAGCGCTTTCGACCGGCTGCTCGGCTCCCGCATGGGCAACGTAGCGGTTCGGGCGTTGGCCGACGGAGCCCACCGGCAGATGGTGGCCTGGCAGCCACCGATCGATGCCGGTGCGTTGGGCTCCCGTTCGGTCCATGACCCGTATTGCAATCTCATGCCGCTGGATGTCACCCTGGCGGCAACCCGCGAGCTGCTCCAAGGCCAATCGCCGCTGGCCCGGTGGCGGGCCACCATCTTTGATGACATGCAGGATCTGTTTCTGCTGTAGTCGAGGTCAAGCGCTACTGGCCGAGGGCCTCAAGCCATTCACTCCAGTAGAACTTCCACTCTTCGACGTCGTCGTAGGTCGGCAGCTTCTCGTGTTGCACGGTGACCTTGGTCTGTTCACCGCCGTCAAGCGACGTGAGGCCTATGACGGCTGCCGATCCTTCGGGGCCGATGGCGATGCGAATGGCCTTTGACGTCGCCTTGGACCGCAACGCGGTGTCTCGATTGGGGAACAGATCGGCTCGATGCTCGTCGTCCAACAGCATTTTGCGCAGCACATCGGCGTCAACATCAACCGTCGCCGTCTTGGAGGCGGCAAACAATCCGTCCGAGCGCTGATAGGGCAGCCGCAGGCCGACGATGCGCTCGTAGTTGACGGTGATGGACTGGGCCCACCAGCCGGTCACGTCGAAGTTTGCTTCAAGGTACTGGGCCACTGTCGGGTGGTCGTGATGCTCCGTGCCTCCGGTGTGGGCCTCGATGATGTCGGCCCACTCGTCGTGGCCTCTGCCGGTGGTCTTGGTCATGGCCTCGTCGGACATTTCCGGAGGCGACACCCACGCTCGCTTCCCTGCGGCCGCTCGGGCTGCGGCCTCTTTGGCCGCCTGGTCCAGCAGCACTCTTCGAGCCGCGGTGTACCGCTCGCCGGTGGAGGCCATGCGGGCTCGAATACGACGCTTGAACGATTCCTGTGACGTCATGGTCGACTACTTTCCGTCCCGGCTGATGTTGCAGACATCACCCCACGCGTATGCCCGAACCGTCGGGACAACAAAGTCGTGTTCACAGTGTTCTTCTGTTCGACGTTCTGCCGGGCACTCAGGGTCCCCTTTGCCTTCTCGACGTACGTCCGTCCGTCGACCCGGCGGCGTGGGTGCCGGGTTGAAGGTTTGGCGTGACAAATCGCCGATATCGAACCTACCCGTGTCCGTCGGCAATCGTCAAGACGATAAACCAAGACCACAAACCAAGACCGTAAACCAAGACCGAAAACCAAGACCGAAAACCAAGCCAGGCGACAGCTTGGCAGAACCAAACGATGGAACATTCGAGCGTCGCTGAACGGAGCGGAGTCACGAATGACTTCCGTCATTCGGGACCCAGCGCTTGCAGTTCAGCGGCTCGGCGCAGGTCCTTCTCCCGGCCGACGGCTACTCGCATGGCCACCAGATCGTCACGGTTCACGTAGTGCACGACGAAACCATCCACCGAAGCGCTTTCGGCCCGATCCAGAAACCCTGAGACATCCAGCGCCCCCCACGGCAATGCCGGCGTGCAGCAGTCACCGGCAGCTTGAGTCGTACGAAACTCCACCTTTGGCAACCGAAAAGCATCGGGCGACACGGCAACGGTGTTGCCGTCGTCATCCCACAGTTCGGCATCCATGGCGTTAAACGCCTCAGCTAGAAGGTCGCCGTCCGACTCCGAACCGGACCACAGCAGGTCGAGGTCTCCGGTCAGCTCCATTGAGCCGTGCAGGATGCCGGCCACCTGTCCGATGATCACCACCCGTACGCCGTACTCGGCGAAGCGACGAAGTAGGGGTAGCGGGTTGAACCCGATGGCGTCGTCGGAGGCGATGGTCCCTTCGACGTCGTCGGCGTCATCGTGACGTAGGCCCGATGGTTGTCGATCTTTGGTCGCTTCAGCTATCCGGGCCAAGGCCTCCAGCAGTCGAGCCTCAGGAGGTGGCGTCACACCCGACACAATAG